>CBIHPU010000487.1:0-3425 GCA_966211935.1 uncultured bacterium
TCTATTTATTCAATAAGCAGTATTGATCTCGAGAAAGCTGCAACCGTATTAAAAGCTGTTGCTCATCCAACGCGGCTTAAAATTGTTTGTTTGCTTGGGCGGGAAAAAAAACTTTCCGTATCGCAGTTGAGCGAGCGAACCGGTTGCGAGCAGAGTCTTGTTTCCCATCACTTAAATAACATGAAGACAAAAGGAGTTGTTGCGGTGGAAAGGGAAGGAAAGCATATTTTTTATTCGCTTACAGATAAAAAAATTTTAAACGTAGTAAAGTGCGTGGACACATAATAAAATGCTTGAGATAATAGGATATACCTGTTTTGTGCTGATTGGATTTACACTCGCGTTGATTGGCGGTGGAGGATCCATGCTGGCGGTTCCGGTACTTGTTTATCTCTTTAAACTTTCGCCCGAAGTGGCAACCGGTTATTCTCTGTTTATTGTTGGACTTACCTCAATGATCGGATCATTCGGCAGCCTGAAAAAAGGTGATTTCAAACTGGAAGCATTATACCTTTTTGCTCTTCCTTCCCTGCTTTCCATATTCTGCACGCGCTATTTTATTATGCCCGCTCTTCCTGAAATTCTTTTGTCTGCAGGAACATTCACTGTTTCCAAGAATACCGCAATTCTCTTCGTCTTCAGTATTCTTATACTTTTTGTTTCATTCACTATGATAGGAGGAAAGGGTAACGCCGGCCGTAAGGATATAATGTGGGGTGAGTTTTTTAATACGCCACTGAAAATTCCTTTTATTATTTTTCTTGGCCTGTTGGTTGGTTTTATATCAGGGTTTGTAGGCGCTGGTGGAGGATTCATGATCATTCCGGTTCTTGTTATTTTCCTGCGAATGCCAATGAAAAAAGCTATCGGTACTTCTCTTATCATCATCGCCGTGAATTCAATGGTGGGGTTTGCTGGGAACATCGGCGCGTCGGAGATCGACTGGAAGTTTTTATCTATTGTCAGCGCAATAGCAATAACCGGTATTTTTGCTGGAAGTTATGTCTCTGCATTTGTGCCGGGAAAAAAACTGAAGCCGGCATTTGGTTGGTTTTCCTTATGTGTTGGATTATTCATTTTAGTTAAAGAAATATTTTTATAATTGATTATGAAAATTGAACAGATCTATACCGGTTGCCTGGCACAGGGAGCCTATTTCATTTCTTCCGAAGGAGAAGCCGCGGTTATTGACCCGCTTCGCGAAGTGCAACCTTATATTGACAGAGCTCAAAAAGAAAAAGTCAGGATCAAGTATATTTTTGAGACGCATTTTCACGCCGATTTTGTAAGCGGCCATGTAGACCTCTCAAAGAAAACCGGTGCGAAAATTGTTTATGGTCCCGGCGCGGAAACAACATTTGAAAGTCATATTGCAAAGGATAATGAGGAGTTTAAAATAGGAAAAGTAACGATTCGCGCGTTGCACACACCTGGTCATACTCCTGAATCAACAACTTACCTGTTACTCGATGAAAACGGCAAGGAGTATTGTATTTTCTCTGGAGATACTTTGTTTATCGGTGATGTTGGACGACCCGATCTTGCTGTGAAATCCAATCTTACTAAAGAAGATCTTGCAGGCATGTTGTATTATTCACTAAGGAAAAAAATAATGACATTGCCTGGGTCCGTTATCGTTTATCCTGCACATGGCGCGGGAAGCGCGTGCGGAAAAAACATGAGTAAAGAAACTTTTGATACTTTGGAAAATCAAAAGAAAAACAACTACGCGTTGCGGAACATTTCCCGCGAAGAATTCATAAAGGAATTAACGACCGGTATTCTTCCTCCGCCTCAGTATTTTCCAAAGAACGCGCTTCTGAATAAAACAGGTTACGAATCTATTGACACTGTTTTGAACAAAGGGAATCGTGCGCTTTCTCCCGAAGATTTTGAACGTTTGGCTAACGCGAACAGCGCGCTTATACTTGATGTAAGAAAACCCGCGGAATTTAATCAGGGCCATATTCCTGGTTCAATTTTTATTGGACTTGATGGTCAGTTTGCCCCCTGGGTTGGAGCGCTGATCACAGATCTTCGTCAGCCCATTCTGGTTGTTGCTCCGGTTGGAAGAGAAGAAGAAACCGTTACGCGTCTTTCGCGTGTTGGTTATGATAATACTATAGGTTTTCTTAAAGGTGGCTTTGATGCCTGGATAAACGCGGGCAAGCAAGTTGATACGCTTGAATCGATCACTGCAGATCAATTTGCAAATATTTATGGAAGTGATGCAATTAATGTTCTGGATGTTCGTAAGCCTGGAGAATTTGAAGCGCAGCACCTTTTAAAGGCGGAGAGCAAACCCCTCGATTTTATTAACGACTGGACAAATCTCGTAGATAAAAATAAAAAATACTATATACATTGTGCAGGTGGGTACAGAAGCGTTATCGCTGCTTCCATTCTAAAAGCGCGTGGTTTTAAAAACCTTGTTGATGTTGCGGGAGGATTTGGAGCGATACAAAAAACGAATCTCGCGGTGAGCGATTTCGCTTGCCCGACAGGAAAATAAGATGATCAAAGTGAAGAAGACTATACTTGCTTTTTGTGTGATCGGAATAATTGGTAGTCTGTATTTGTCCTGCGAAAAGAAAGAATACCGTAAGCTGGATTGTTCGGAACACCCGCATGCTTTCACAGCTGATATTAAACCAATCATTAATGTTTCCTGCGCAGTTGCCGGTTGTCATGTGAACGGATCAGCTAACGGGGACTTTACATCATATGCCGGAATAAAAGCGTCGGTTGATGCCGGAAAATTTGAAGAAGCAGTTTTATATGATATGGATATGCCGCCTTCAGGGCCGTTGCCCAGGTCGCAAAGACAAGCTATTAAATGCTGGCTTGAAGCTGGCGCGCCTGATAATTGAATAACTTAGTTTGGAAAAATTAGAAGAAATAGATCGCGCTATTTTTTTTGCGATAAACGGGTTGAACAGTGAATTTTTCGATCAGATATTCTGGATCGTTTCTCTTGTCCTCACCTGGATTCCTCTGTATATTCTTTTTGTATTTCTCATTGTAAAAAAGTTCGGTGCTAAATGCTGGATACCATTGCTTGCAGCGGGTTTGCTTGCAGTAGCTACGGATCAGGGTTCGGTTCTTGTAAAAAACAAAATCCAACGCTACCGGCCAACGCACAATCTGGAGTTGAAATCTAAGGTACACAGGATCTTCAACGAATCTGGCGGCAAGTTTGGATTTGTTTCGTCGCACGCCGCAAATACCTGGGGACTCGCTATGTGTCTTATTTTGCTTTTGAATTTCAAAAAGAGATATTTCGCTTTTCTTATTCTTTTTTGGGCCGCTTTGGTTTCTTATGGAAGAATTTATTCGGGTGTGCACTATCCTTCGGATGTGTTAGGAGGAGCGCTTTTGGGCATGTTGCTTGGTTTCCTTATTTTTAAACTGCAGAATTTTATTAT
>CBIHPU010000488.1:0-3422 GCA_966211935.1 uncultured bacterium
CGCCGGCGATCTTTATGTTATAGACATTAATTCAATTACACGGCCAAATAACCGCCGCAACAAGCGCATGCTTGACTTCGGAGTTTCATTGTTTTTTTTAATATTCATTCCCTTTCTTATCTGGGGAGTAAAGAAGAAAGGAAAGTTCATCGCAAATATTTTTGCCGTTTTGTTCGGGTTCAAATCCTGGATAGGTTATTCGGGTGAAGACAATTACGATCTCCCCAAAATCCGAAAAGCAGTACTTTCACCAGCGGATGTGAACAGAGATAAAAATCTTTCCCCTGATGACATTAAAAAACTGAACCTGCTTTATTCAAAAGATTACAAAGTAGAAAAGGATCTGAAAATTATCTGGAAGGGATTTAAGGAGCTTGGCCAGAATTAGCTCTTCACTATCTTATAAAACAGATTTCCCTTTTCTGTCTGCAGCTCAAGAATATAAATTCCCCCGCCCAATTCAGCAATCGAAATTCCAGAAGGAGAATAATGCTGAGAGAAAATTAACTTCCCGTTTATATCATGCACACAAACGTTATTAATTAAAACATCTTTCCTGTTTTCTATAAACACTTTTGAAGTTGCCGGAACAGGAAAAATTTTAAAATCGGATAAATTTATTTCGTTTTCCTCAATCCCTATCGCGTTGGATATATTCAAAGGCGCCCATTGCGTATTCTCGATCAGTCCGGTGTTCATGTTTATATAATGGATAGGAACACTATCAACAACCGCAGCAGCCGGCGACAACATCACCCCGTAACGCTCTCCCGGCTGAACGTAAACAGTATCACCCGTAAGCGCAGCCGGTAATGGACGTCCATCACTGTCAATAATCTGCGGATTAAGATAAGCAGGCAACACAACCATGTTATTGAAGTAACCAATATTCGCAAGTCTTAAATAAATCTTTTGTCCCGCGGCTCCACTGATCTTTACTGAATCATCATTATCCAGCTGCCATTCCGATTTTCCATTTACCAAAAAATATGTTGGCTTGTATGGAGGAATAAATACTGTATCCATTATCGGATCATGAGAGGGAACGTTCATGTGCCAGGCAGAATCGAGTTCACTTGTGAGCCAGTTCACAGCCTTGTCGTAAACCGGGCCGCCGGTCCACGCGGTATTTATTCCGCCCGCGGCTTTTACAACTATCAATCCATACATTCCCATCTGCACATGCACTACATCAGCAACATGACAATGGTAAATGTAAGTGCCGGCGTGGTTTGCTTTAAAACTGTATGTTGTATCCTGCATGTGCTCGAGCCAGAATGATGTCATTGGATCGCCATCGTTGCGCGTATCAACATCAAGACCATGAAGGTGTACAGTATGATGTTCTCCTTGAGCGATACTTAAAACATTCAGAACAACGGAATCGCCTTCGTTGCAATACAATGTACGCGCGGGAAGATCAGGTTCTGCAGATAAAGCAGCGTTCATGCTGTAAATCGGAACTTCCAGTCCGTCCCACATGGTGTCGGAACCAAAATTGCTGCGCAGATATACATTATAAGTTCTTGTGACCTGCGCGGAAAGACTTACAACAACAAAGAGAAATAAAAATGTATAAAGATTTTTTTTCAAGGCGCTATAGTCATTATTGTAAACATTCCATTGGGATGTGTATTCCCTCCTGTTACTGCAACAAGATTATGATCGTGAACTGAATATTCTCCCGGTTTATCAGGAACAATTCTTAAGATCATCACATCCATACTGTAAGTGCCCCAGGTATCTTTATCCCAGTTAGAGCGCATAATTTTTGCATCGGTGTATAAAGAAAAAGCATGGAATCCATGGAAATGCAATGAATGAGAGGAACGACCTGTATTTGCAACTACAATGTAAACCGTATCCCCCACCTGCGCGCTGATCTTCGCTGTTGAATCCAACTGCAGATCTGGAAAACTTTTTGAATTGATAGTATAATAATCCGGCTCGTAATTGTTCCAGTTTACGGTTCCTCCATTTGCAATTACCGCGTTGTATGAAGTTTGATGTTCCTTGATGTTCCAGTAATAAGACTTATTATTATTTGAAGGAGCGAAGTACACGATACCTGCCAGTCCGAGATACGTATTCTTTGGGTAGAGATAATTATCGAAATAAACAAAGGCTTTAACTGAAGATGAAGTCAGGGAGAACAGAACAGAATCTCCGGGATTTATTGCAGAAGATGATATTGAAGTTCCTTTAACTGCGAACGCGTGAAGCGCTGAGTCGTTGTTGATCACAACAAAGTTTATGGTATCTCCAACAAAAACATTAACTACTTCGTTGAGCTGATTAAAAGCTGAAGTATTATTGAAGGCAAGAAATGGAAAGGTTGTGTTTTTTACAGTTGTAAAGATGCCACGATTAACATATAACCGTTTTGTTATTGTGTTTGAAAAAGAAATAAAACCTTGTGCACAGAAAACAACAAACAATAAAAAACGTGTCATAATATTTTATCTCGATATAATAAACTTCGTGTACTGATCAGGCAAACCACTCACACTGACTTTCAGAAAGTAAAATCCTGCCGGCAGCGAACTCACATCTGTTGAATTATTCTCACCGTTAAGTGCAAAGGATTGTACAAGTCGTCCGCTCTCATCGAACAAATCACAATTTGCTTTTCCTTTATTGCCGGGAATCTTAATCTGTAAAGTATTGTTGGTGGGAGAAGGATAAACACTGATAGAAGCGGTAGCACCCGTCAACTCATTAACTCCGGAAGCAACAATAGCAGAAGCTACTGCGTTTTTAAAATTAGTAGAGTCAGTACTTACATAGCCGTTGATCTGCGCAAAAACGGTGTGATTAGGTCCGCCCAGAACAACAACCAAAGGCATTCCGTATCCGCCGTAATAAGCGAATTCAAGCGTACCATCAATAAACAATGTATTGGATAAGTTATATGTGGTGGCCCAAGCGGACATATCTGAACATGAAGCTGAGCTGTCATGAATACAACTGAAAAACTTAACCTTACCTGGATACTGCGCGTTGAAAGGCGCAATCAGATCCCTGACCTCTTCACTTGCAATTCCGCATTGTATGCATGAACCAAGCATTACATAATCCTGAACAACAACGTAGCCACTGTCCAGCACATCAAAAATATTTACAGATACACCGTGACCACATTCAGGCTTGGTCCAGTTCATAGCGGTTGTTGCCTGTGCGGTAATTTTTCCTGAAATGAGCACACTGAAAAACAGTGCAACAAAAATTGTTCTGGTATTCATCTAATCAGATTTTATGAATTTTGTAACTGACTTACGTTTTGTACCAGACAACAAAACGTAATAATATATTCCGGATTTAAATTTATCTACGGAAAGAACTGAAATTTCTTTATCAAGTTCCCCTTCGGAAACAAGTTTACCTTCACCATCAAATATTTTATAATTAAATGAGTCCCCATT
>CBIHPU010000489.1:0-3421 GCA_966211935.1 uncultured bacterium
GTTGAGATAACTAATATGGGTGATTCCATCAACTCGGAAGGACCTGAATTATCACCTGTAATTTCTGCTGACGAGCGTATGCTGATCTTTACCTACGCCGGTAAAAAAACTACCGGCGGTGAAGATGGATTTAAAACTCCTGATGACTCCTACTTCGAAGATATTTTCGTTTCGTTCAAAAAGAATGATGGAACCTGGTCTGAAGCGAAAAGTATTTCTGAAAACATCAACTCTGTTGCGCATGAAGGAGCAGTAGCTATTTCGCCTGACGGACAAACACTGATCATTTATAAAGACGAAGAAGGAGACGGAAATCTTTTTTATTCAACATGGGATGGAAGCGACTGGACACGTGCTAAACGTTTTGGTCCTGAGATCAACTCTACGCATTGGGAACCCAGCGCGTGTCTTTCTCCGGACGGAAATACTATTTATTTCGTAAGTAATCGTCCGGGTGGATATGGAGGAAGGGATATTTACCGTTGCAGAAAAATTACTGAAGGAAAATGGAGCCAGCCTCAAAATCTTGGACCTACCATCAATACAAAGTGGGATGAAGAATCTCCATGGTTGCATCCGAACGGATATGATTTCTTTTTTGCATCCCAGGGACATAACAGCATGGGCGGATTCGACGTGATGTTCACCACTATCGACTCTGCGGGAAACTTTACGGAAGTTGTTTCAATGCCCTACCCTATCAATACAACGGATGATGATGATTTCTATGTCATGTCTACAGACGGAAAACGCGCTTATTATTCGTCGTCGCACCAGGACAGAAGCGGTTTTGGAGAGCAGGATATTTATATGATCACTTTGAGTCATATGATTGATGAAGAAGACAAAGTTGTACTTTTCAAGGGAGGATTTGAGCTTAATAAAAATGACACGCTTCCGGAAGGTTTGGCCGTTGTGGTTACAAACAAACGCACTAACGAACAGGTTGGAATTTACAGGCCACAACGCAACGGAAACTTTACAGCGATTCTTCAACCTAACAATACCTATGTTTTTTCTTACCAGTTAAATGGAAAAGAATTTTACAATGAAGAGATCGTTGCTAGTGATGAAGTCACTTACCAGGAAATTGATCGTGAAATTCCTTTAAAGAAGGTAAAACTTACACCTGATATTGTCGCGGCGTCTCCAAAATTCCTTTTGAACGTTTCAGTAATGAATAATCAGAAGGAGAAGAAAGGTGTAGCTAATGCCAGTGTTGAGATTACCGACAAAGACGGAAAGACTCAAACCCTGACAGCAAAGGCGGTTGGTCAGCTTGCAAAATATTAATTGAAATAAAACAATTCCTATAAAATTGTAGCTAAAAGCGAAGGTAAATACTCTGATCCTGTAAAAGTAACAACCACAACAGCCAAGAACGGCGCAACAACCATTGATAAAACTCTTTATCTCACAAAGGGAACTTCAACTGTTGAAACTGTCACAACCACAACTACAACAACCTCTGAAACAAACATTACGTTGAACGTAGTTGTTATGGATCCTAAATCGTACAAACCGGTTGAAGGCGCGAAAGTTTCCATTAAAGATGAAAACGGAGAATCAACTGACGCCGGAACTACTGATGACAAAGGTAAAATAACAGATATTTCACTTGAGCCCGGTAAAGTTTACACTGTATTTGCGAGCCAGGGAGAAATGAACGGCAAAGAGATCACTGTTTCAACAAAAGGGATGAAGGGAAATAAAAAAATTACGAAGAACCTTTACACAGCAAAAACTGCAAAAACTGAAACCTATAATGTTTATGCTCCGGTAAGTGGCAGCTTCAAACATTTCTTTGAGTACAACAAAACTGATATCGAACAAAACCCGAATTATACGCAGTTCCTTGCAGACCTTGACAACGCCATTGCAAAGAACGGAACAGTTACAATTAAAATTACAGGAACTGCTTCAACTGTACCTACCAAATTGGAAGGGGGCAACAAAGGGCTCGCAAAAACACGCGCTGAGTCTATGCAAAAGACGCTGAGCGATTACCTTTCCGGAAAAGGCGTTGATCTGAATAAAATAAAATTCGAAATCAACGCGCGTGTTGCAGGTCCAACTTACAATTCGGATTATCTCGTCAATAAACGTACTTATGAGAAGTACCAGTTTGTTGAAGTGACTCTAAAGTAATTTCATTCCCCGGTTAACCGCCGGGGAATTTTTTTATTCCTTACTCGCTGCTTTTTCACTTCCTTCTTCAGTCAGCTTCCATAATTTATCCAGTTTTGGAGCGAGCACTATTTCCGTGCGCCTGTTTTGGGAACGGCCCTCAACCGTGGTGTTTGAAGCAACAGGATGATACTCTCCTCTTCCGCATGAAAGAATGCGTTGCGGAACTATTCCTTTTTCTATCATCATTCGCGAGACTGCTGTCGCGCGATGTACGCTCAGATCCCAGTTATCCTTGTATTTGCTCGTATTGATTGGAATTGAGTCGGTGTGACCTTCGATCATGATCTCCATATCGCTTCCCTTTAAAACATCAGCAAGCATTTGTATCGCTTCTTTACCTCTCTCGTTCAACGCGTCACTGCCCGAAGGAAATAACAGTTTATCAGACAACGAAACATAAAGCTTTCCGTCTCTTAATTCCACATTCAGTTCATCCGGACTAAAACATTTTAAAGCGTCACAAACTTCGCGTTTCAGATTGTAGACTGCATCACGTTGCGCCGTCATTTCAGATCTCAGCTCCTCAAGCTTTTTCTCGCGGTCCTGCAGCGCTTTTTCTTTATCGTTCAGTTCCTTTTGCTTCTGGTCAAGCTGAGCCGCCGTAGTATTCTGAAGGTTATTTAATTCCTGCTTCAACTGATCATTAGCGGAAACCAGTTCCTGGATATTTTTTTGCTTTCCTGCATCAGCCGATACCATCTCATTGTATTTTTTTTTAGAAACACAAGCGCTGAGAGAAATCATGATAAGTCCACTGTATAAAATGCTTTTGAATTTCATTTGACCTGTTCTTAATTGATTGGACGAAAAAATCAATACACGTGCCACTAAATAAAACGGAGCTAATTGATTATAAAACAGTGAAAGGAGTTTTCGCGCGGAGTGATAATTTTCTCAAAAAGGAAAATATCCCAAAAGGAAAAAAACAAAACCTAATGAGAATGGTCAGTAAAGATTTTAAATTGGTTTAACTCCGATAATCAATATGTCATCAACCTGCTGATGATCCTTACCCATCCAATCGGTAATTGCAGCTTTCAAAATATCTTTTTGATCAGCAAACGGAAGCTTCGCGTTTTGCACCAGCATTTCTTCCAGCTTCCGATACTTGAATTTTTTTCCGGCAGGCCCTCCGAACTGGTCCGCATATCCATCAGTAAAAGTGAAAATCACATCGCCTTCCTGCAATTGGAATTCATTTACCCTGAAAGGTTTGGGTTCGTGAAAAAAA
>CBIHPU010000490.1:0-3420 GCA_966211935.1 uncultured bacterium
TGGTTTGCCATCACAAAAAAAAATCCGAAGGGTAAAGAAATAAAAGATCTTTCATTAGTGCGTTATTCGCGTGTGGTGAGTTTATGTAACACTACGGAGTGCTATCGTGACACCATGATACTTAAAGTTGGAAACGGTAATGAAATAAAAGGAATGCATCTTGCACTTAAAATGCTACGCGAAGGTGAAGCGGCTATATTCATTTTTCCATCTTACCTGGCTCACGGGCTGATGGGTGATATGAATAAGGTGCCGCCAAAATCAGAGCTTGTTTACGAAGTAGAAATTTTAGAAGTGCAATGAGGCGATACACCTTATTAAAATTCACCGCGATTACATTGCTTCTTACCTGTATTGCAGGATGCGGCAGCGACAAAAAACGTTCAGAATTTTCAGACGGACCAGACGGTATTTCTTACAGGTTACTTTCTATCGGTGACGAAGAAAAAAAAGCTGAAATGGGAAATATTGTATTTCTGAAAGCAATTTTTAAAACTGAAAAAGATTCCGTTTTCTGGGACTGGAAATACAACGCGGGTAACAAATATTATTTTGAGGTCACCGATAAAAAACTTTCTTCTCCGTTTTTTGGATTCATATTGAACCGTTATGCCATTGGCGATTCGCTGGAGTTTCGCGTAAATAAAACTATTTTTTTTCGGGAAGTGTTTGATACTATAGTTCCATGGTTTGCAGTAAAGGACAGCTTTGTTTTTGCTGAAGTGATGATAGATAAAATAATGAGTAAAGATGACTTCGCGGGTTACCAAGAGAGTGAAGAATTCAGAATGGAAGCCGCGCTCTGGCGACAAAAGCAAACCATTGAAGAATGGATAAAGAGCAACATGAAAAATCCATTCAAGGCGGATAGCCTGTTGTATTTCGAAAGAAGTAATATCACTTCCGATTCATTAGTAAAAAAGGGTTCCGCAGTGAGTTTGTGCTATAAAGGATATTTTATGGATGGAAAGGTATTTGATGAAGTAACCCAGTCAAAACCGGTTACCGTAAACTTTGGTTACGAGGGACAGTTGTTACCAGGAATTGAAAAAGTTTTAGTTCATCTACGAAAGGGCGAAAATGCGAAAATAATTATACCTTCGCACCTCGGTTTTGGAGAACAGGGAAGCAGTGATGGAAGTGTCCCTCCCTCTACTCCGGTAATTTACGAAGTAAAAATTCTCGACATCAAATAATCATGCATAAATTCCTATCAGCAATTACTGCTACGGCAATCACAGTTCTCAGTTTTTCATCATGCAGCACTTCAGATATTGAAGGCTATGAAAAAACCAAAGACGGACTTTATTACAAATTCCACAAGCACGCAGAAAATCAGCCCCATCCTAAACAGGATGATGAGTTGCATATGAAGTTTGTTTTGAAAATTTATTCGAATGATTCTGTTTTAACTGACTCACGCAAAGTGCGCGAAGACGGTGTGGTCACAATGCTTATGCGTCCCGAATCGTTTAAGGGAAGTTTAGAATCCGCGCTCACGATGATGAGTCAGGGTGACAGTGCGAGCTTTATCATTAATGCTGATTCGTTTTTTCTGAAGACATCAGGTATGAAGCAATTGCCTCCGTTCATTAAGCCTGGAGACAAATTAAAAGCGGACATAAAACTTGAAAAATTTGTTGACGCTAAAATAGTTGAAGAAGAAAACAAAAAGCGTGAAGCTGAACAGATGAAAATGTTCCAGGAATTGGAAATGAAATCGAAAGCTGACATTGAAAAATATATTGCTGACAATAGTATAAAGGCTCAGCCTACCGCCAGCGGTTTATACTATGTTGAAATGAAAAAAGGAAACGGACCTAAAGTAATGCCTGGCGATACGGTGCAGGTTTATTACCGCGGACTTTTAATGGATGGCACCGTATTTAATGACAACACAAAAGATCCTCAACCCATCGAATTTCCAGTTGGAGTTGGCGCGTTGATTCCAGGTTGGGATGAGGGAATTCCGATGATGAATGTGGGAGGAAAAGCCAAGCTTATTGTTCCTTACTCATTGGCTTACGGACCTTCCGGTAGACCTCCGCAGATTCCACAGTTTGCAAACCTGGTATTTGAAATTGAGGTTAAAGGCGTGAAGAAAGGTGCAAAATGATGGCATAATTTCTGTTTTATTTATATTAATAATGCTATAAATTTTTAAAATGAAACGAATTGCACTCATACTTTTATGTCTAACGGTTCTTACTGCCGTTGCGCAGAAAAATAAAGAAGGAAAAAAGAAAAAAATAAAACTCAGTAAAATGGATAAAGAATGGCTGGCCAAACAACCTGATGGCCTTTATGCGCGCCTCAACACAAACCGCGGCGATATTTATTTGGTTTTCGAAATGGAGAAAACACCAATGACCGTTGCAAATTTTGTTGGTCTCGCGGAAGGAAAAATAAAAAATACGGCAAAACCAGAAGGAGTTCCGTATTACGACAGCCTGATTTTTCATCGTATCATACCAAATTTTATGATTCAGGGTGGTTGTCCTAAGGGAAATGGTAGTGGAGATCCTGGTTATAAATTTCCAGACGAATTTGTTCCTGATAGCGCATTTGCGAAAAAAGGATATGTCCGCGGAACCCTCGCAATGGCAAACGCTGGCCCCAATACCAACGGAAGTCAGTTTTTCATAATGCATAAGGATTATGGTTTGCCTTACAATTATACAATTTTTGGTCACGTGGTAGAGGGGATAGAAGTTGTTGACTCAATCGTAAATACTCCGCGTGAAAGAAATGATCGTCCTCTTCAGGATCAGAGAATCAATAAAGTGGTGATATTGCGCAAAGGAAAAGCAGCGGAAAGTTTTGACGCTGCAAAAGTTTTCGAAGAGCAAAAAGTTCTTATCGTAAAAAAAGCTGAAGAGCAGAAAAAAGCTGAAATGGAAGCACAGGATAAAATGCTGAAAGAAACTTACGCAAACGCGACAGTTACAGCAAGCGGACTTCGTTATATTGTTGAAAAGGAAGGTACAGGCGCCGCGCCAACAAGAACCAGCAATGTTACCGTTCATTACACTGGTTACCTGATGTCTAATGGCAAAAAGTTTGACAGCTCACACGACAGAGGGCAACCAATAACATTTGGACTTGGACAGGTTATTCCAGGGTGGACAGAAGGTTTGCAAACAATGAAAGAAGGTGGTAAATCCAAACTGATCATTCCTCCGAACTTAGGTTATGGTCCACAAGGCGTTCCTGGTGTTATTCCTCCAAACTCCTGGTTGGTGTTTGACGTTGAGTTGATAAAAGTGAACTAAAATAAATCTCAAATGAAGAACATCGTCAAGTAAAACTGGCGATGTTTTTTTTTATACACGTTTCAGTTCCTTGAACAAACACTTTGCTCTTGATGTAATGCCGGCGCTGGCATAAGGCAGCATTTGCTCCACCACTGAGATCAATTCA
>CBIHPU010000491.1:0-3398 GCA_966211935.1 uncultured bacterium
AATTTCACCGGCTGCCAAATTCTAAAATCGTTGCTTACCTTTGAATCTGTGAAATCTACTACTTTCATTTTTTTATTTCTTTTTTCAATTTCCTTCCGGGCACAGGAAAAAATTGTTTTACATGAAGAATTTCATCCGGACGGAATTTTAGCCTTGAGGGGACAGTACACAGACGGGAAAAAAAATGGAGTGTGGGTCACGTATGAGGTTACAGGAAATATTAAAAGCTATTTTACTTACAGAAACGACACCTTAAACGGATTGTATGCTGAATTTGATGTTTACGGTAAAATTATCCGGGAAGGGTTTCTTGATAAAGACAAAAGAAAAATTGAATATCTATACGAAAACGGCAAGCTTTGGAAAAAACTTTTGTGGATATCACAATCGTATTTTTCTACTGATGTAAAATCCGAAAATGCAGATAAAGGAAAAAAATTCAGGGAAGTAACATACGATCTGACGAGCGGTAATGTTCGTTCGGATGGAATAATGCATAATGGAAAAAGAGACAGCGTTTGGTTTTATTATGATGAGAAAGGAGAAATTAAAGGAACGGATTCCTGGAAGGATGGGCTACGTCATGGCCCGGCAAAAAAATTCTATACGAATGGAGCTTTAGCGGAACGTGCGAATTTTGATCGTGGTAAATTTAATGGCGAGCGACTGCTGTTGACAATGGATGGTGACACTACCGAATTCGGTAACTATAAAAACAATTTACCCGACGGATTTTTTATAAAAATAGAAACAGTTGCCATTCCCGATCTGATTGAAGAAATAAGACCATTCAGGATTTATGGAACATATAAAGAGGGAAAGATGCATGGATCTTTTATTCTGAAACATGCGAATGGGAAAATAGCCGCCAAAGAAAGTTACCATGACGGCAAACTGAATGGAGAAAGAAAACTATACGATGAGAAAGGCAATATCTTGTATTCTGGTTTTTATGTATTCAACAAGAAAAACGGAATTGAAAAATTTTATTATGAAAATGGTAACACAAAAAAATTGTCTACGTATGTCAATGGTGTCCTATCTGGAAAACAGGAACTCTTTTATGAGAACGGCAAATTAAGTGAAGAGATACATTACGAAAGCGGAAAAATTCAAAAACTAACTCGATTTTATGAAAACGGGAAAATGCGCCAAAAAATCCTGTTTAAGGATGGGAAGATTGTAAAACAGGAACATTTTAACGAGCAAGGGAAGAAAGTTAAATAAGACGTACCCGTTAATGCATTTCAATTTAAAATTTCCTCTTATTTTTACGGTCCTGAATGATGACTCCCTCGTTTAAATTTTATTTGCGTTTAATTGCATTAGTTCTGATTCTTGGGATTCAGCCGGGAAAATCACAACCTCCTCATCAAAAGCTTAGCGAACAACTTGAATCCGCTAAAAAAACAATTACCTACTTAAAAGGTGAAAATCAATCGCTGATTGATACACTGAAGAAAAAAGATTCGCTTCTGCTGAAACAGCAGGAAGATATTCAGGCATACCTGAAAGAAATTGAAGATGAAAAAGGTACGATCGAAGCAAAGTCAGAAGAGATCCATAACCGTAACACATACCTGATTGCATTCGTTATTGCCGCCGTACTTGCATTAGGCGGTGTTGTTGTACTGTTTATCAGTTTGCGTGACAGGAAACTGGTTCATAAAAAACTGGAACGCAACACTTCAATCGTTCAGCGGCAGGCCCAAGAAGTACAAAGAAAAAATAAGGAAATAACCGACAGTATCAAGTATGCCCGCAGGATACAGGAGGCGATGCTGCCGACTGCGAGCATAATGATCAGAAAGCTTCCGAAAAGTTTTGTTCTTTATTTACCGAAGGATATTATTAGCGGTGATTTTTATTGGGTGACTGAAAAAAAAGGAAAGGTGTATGTAGCAACGGCGGACTGCACAGGACACGGCGTTCCCGGAGCGCTAATGAGTATGCTGGGAATCTCTTTTCTGAATGAAATTGTAAATGAAAGGGAAGTTTTGAACCCCGCGGCAATATTAAATGAACTTAAATCTTCCATTATAAATTCCCTCACCAAATCTGACAGATCTGAAGGAATGCAGGACGGCATGGATATTTCACTTTACTGCCTTGACAAAAAACGCATGCGCCTTACATACGCCTCGGCAAACAATTGTATTTATGTTATGCGTGACAAAGAGATCACAGTTCTGAATCCGGATAAACAACCTGTCGGCTCCAGTCCTAAGGAACATATACCATTTACTGAATCTTCTTTTGAGATACAGGAAAATGATATGATAATAAGTTTTACAGATGGATTCGCTGATCAGTTTGGTGGTCCTAAAGGGAAAAAATTCAAGTACACACAATTGCAAAAGCTGATGCTTGAAGTTCGTCAACGGCAAATGAGCGCCATTCCAGAACTAATGAAAGGCGTTTTCAATAAGTGGAAAGGAAATCATGAGCAGGTAGATGATGTGTTGGTTATCGGCGTTCGGGTATAGAATGAACAATCCCGACGCTCACGGTCAGGATGCTTCGCACTTTCCAAACCTTCTAACTTTCTAAACTTTCCAAACCGCTTACTCATATCTCAAACTTTCAATCGGATCAAGCGCTGACGCCCTGCTGGCCGGAAAATATCCTGACACAACACCAACAACCAGGCAAATGACAAATCCTGTAATTGTCCAGAACCAGGGCATGTAAAAGCCAGTACCCAAGGCAAGAGAAAGTATGTTTCCCACAAGAATCCCAAGAAGAATTCCTGCTGCTCCTCCCATCAACGAAATGGCAATTGCCTCCGTTAAAAATTGAAGTTTAATTGCCTGTTTCGTTGCGCCCAGCGCTTTCCTTATTCCAATCTCTCTCGTTCGCTCAGTTACCGAAACAAGCATAATATTCATCAAAGCTATTCCTGCGCCCAGCAAAGTTATCACACCAATCACTGTGGCTCCGGCAGTAACTTTCTTCATATCGTCAATAAGCATTTTCGCAAGATTATCAGGCTTTGAAATTTCAAAATTCTCAATTTCTCCCAACGAAACTTTTCTGATCCTTCTGAAAATTCCGTTTGCTTCACCTATCGCGATATCCATGAGCTGCGGGTTGGATGAAATGACGTTTATGTTATATGTTGCATTAGGATCGGGAAAATATTTTCGTGAATTCTGAATAGGGATCAAAACTAACTTATCCCCTCCTCCGCCCATGCTTGATCCTTTTGGTTTCAGCACTCCTATAACTCTGTATTTACCGCTGCCAATCCTGATAAATTTATTTTCGGGATTCTCATTTACATCAAATAACATTCTGCGGATTTCATCACCGATAATAGTAACATTTGATCCATAAAAAACATCCTGCTGTGAAAAATTACGGCCCTCGCCTAATTCGTACCCTGACGCACGGACATA
>CBIHPU010000492.1:0-3394 GCA_966211935.1 uncultured bacterium
CTAAAGAAAATCTGTTAAGAATGAAGTCGTAAAAGCAGAGTCAATTGTTGCGGAGAAGACAGTTGCACATACAGAACAAACAGAAGCGGTTGCGGTAACAAACACAGAAATAAAAAACAGTTCTTCAGAAGAACAGACAGCAAATAATAACGATAAAGCCGCGACTGCAACCGTTGAAGCTGAAACAAATGAAGTTGAAAATGCGACTGCAGCAGTGAAGTCTAAAAAGGAGAATAAGTACAGCAGGGAAGAGCAAAAACAGCTGGACTACAGTGCCGACGGAGCTGCAGAGGTTGAGCTGATTATTTTAATTCTTCTTTCAATTTTCGTTCCGCCGCTTGCAGTATATCTTAAGAAAGGTGCTGTAGACAAATGGTTCTGGGTTACTTTGATCTTGTGTTTGCTGGCACTTTTCGGGATATGGGCATTTTATCTGGGTGGACTTTGGTTCGTTGCCTTTGTTATTGCACTTCTGGTAGTGCTTGATATTTTAGCATAGTAACAGAAGGAATTAAATAAAAAAAACGCAGTGAGAAATCATTGCGTTTTTTTATTACGTAAACTTAAATTATTTGTTCGGAGAAACTTTTCGAAGCTCGAAATTCTTCCCAAGATATTTCTCTCTTACTTCAGGATCGCTGGCAAGCTCTTCCGCAGTTCCGGCTTTTAAAATGCTACCTGAATAAAGAAGATAGGCGCGGTCCGTTATTGAAAGTGTTTCGTGAACATTATGGTCCGTAATGAGTATGCCAATGTTTTTTTCTCTCAGTCTTGAAACAACCTGCTGAATGTCCTCAACCGCAATTGGATCTACACCCGCGAAAGGCTCGTCGAGCAAAATAAATTTAGGATCAGTAGCAAGGCAGCGCGCAATTTCAGTACGTCTTCTTTCTCCTCCAGACAATTGATCGCCAAGACTCTTTCTTACCGTATGCAAGCTGAATTCATCGATCAGTTGTTCCATTTTTCTTTTTTGTTCTTCTTTGGAGAGCTTTGTCATTTCCAAAACAGCTTTCAGATTATCCTCCACACTTAGTTTACGAAATACTGACGCCTCTTGCGGTAAATAACCGATTCCCATCTGCGCACGCTTGTACATCGGGTAATCAGTGATGTCAACATCATCAAGATAAATCTTACCGCTGTTTGGTTTGATCATTCCGACAATCATATAAAAGCTGGTTGTTTTTCCAGCGCCATTCGGACCCAGCAAACCTACAATCTCACCCTGTTTTACTTCCACGCGAACCTGTTTGGCTACAGTGCGGCGGCCATAGGTTTTTGTGATATTGTCTGTATGTAAAACCACTTTTTTCTTCGCTTCGTTATTCATTATATATTACCTCCAGCAACACTTTTCCAACAACCTCCAATGTATTTTTATCAATGTTTCTCATATCATCACACTGCTTGTGGTGACATTTAAAATAAGAACGGTTTTCCGCGTCATAATGCACAATATCAATAGTAGGAATATTTATAAATTCATTTATGTAAACGTGATCGTCGGTAGTAGGATTTGTTTCTGTATTGATAAAATAATTTCCATATCCCATTGACTGGGCTTTGGTCCAGACCTTATCCACAACCGATCTTGCGTAATACAATGATGAACCTTCTCTTGGAAACACTGCGCCTTGCGCTCCAACCATATCCAGCAGAATTCCGAAGCGCGCAAAGTATTGTGGTTTGTGCGGATTCTTACTCCAGTATTGAGCGCCCAGGCACCAGCTGTCCTCCGTCAAACCATCAGGATCGCCATAGTCTTCCAGGTCGAAAAATATAATATCAATACCAACTGTTGGTTGCTTTTCAGCGATAGCGCGTGCAACTTCAAGTAAAACGCCAACTCCACTGGCCGCGTCATTAGCGCCCAGAATTGGTTTGTTCCTGTTCGATGGTAAACTGTCATGATCAGCCATAGGCCTGCAATCCCAATGCGCGCATAATAAAATGCGATCAGTGGCTGCGGGATTAAATTCAGCGATAATATTTTTATTCATCCAGACTTTTCCATCATAAGTTTTTATTGAAGCGGTCTGAATCTGAACAGTGCCTCCGTATGACTCGAGTTTTTTCTGCAACCATGAAGCGCATTGCGCGTGGGCACGGCTACCCGGATTTCGCGGACCCATGTCCACTTGTGTTTTTACAAAATGATAGGCGCTGTCTGCGTTGAACGCTGGCGGCTGAACGTGCGCGCGGGGAACCTGTCCTGTTGTGCCGGTGGTAGTGGTGTCTTCCTCATCGGTTTCACCACCACGAGGTCCGCAACCCGGAGTAAATATTACAAAAGAAATAACTCCTCCAATAATGATAAGAGCGGAACAAAACTTTAAAATATTTTTTTGCTGATTATTTTTCATGCGTTCATTAGTTGGAGAAGGTCCAGGTTGATCCCTCTTTACCATCTTTAATTTGTATGCCGTGGTCAGTAAGGTAATTCCTTATTGCGTCTGATGTGGCGAAATCTTTTTTTGCTTTTGCTTCATGGCGCATTTCAAGAATGAATTTCATTACATCATCCAGTACTTTTACTCCTCTTGAATTTTCTTCTTCGCTTTTTAATCCCATCACATCAAAAACAAAATCATGCATCAGTCTTTTTAATTTACTGATGTCACTTTCAGTCAATTTTTCTTTTTTATCATTTACAGAATTGATAATACGTACGGCTTCAAAAAGATGCGCCACCAGCACGGGCGTATTGAAGTCGTCGTTCATCGCCTCATAAAAGTTTTTTTCAAGCGCGGCAATGTCAGCTGTAGATGTTGGTGAAGCTTCAAGTTTATTCAGCGTCTTAATACTTTCAATTAAACGGACATAACCTTTCTCTGCCGCCTCAAGCGCTTCGTTGGAGAAATCGAGTGTGCTGTTGTAATGCGTCATCATCATGAAAAACCGAACGCACATTGGCGTGAATCCTTTTTTCAGCAATGGATGATTGCCCGTAAAAAGTTCATCTGGTAAAAAAGAATTGCCAAGTGATTTGCTCATTTTTTGTCCGTTCACCGTAAGCATATTCGTGTGTATCCAGTAACGGGCCGGATGTTTGTCGCAATAGCCAATGTTCTGCGCTATTTCATTTGTATGATGTGTGGGAATAAGATCCATTCCGCCACCATGAATATCAAATTGCTCTCCTAAATATTTTGTACTCATAGCAGAGCATTCAATGTGCCATCCCGGAAAACCCATTCCCCACGGCGATGGCCATTGCATCAGGTGCTCGGGTTTCGCTTTTATCCACAATGCAAAATCCAGTCGGCCTTTTTTTTCTTCCTGCCCATCTAACTCACGCGTATTCTCCAGCAGGTCTTCAATGTTTCTTCCGCTTAGATGACCATAATTATTTTCGTGCGCGAATTTTTCGACATCAAAATAAACAGAACCA
>CBIHPU010000493.1:0-3390 GCA_966211935.1 uncultured bacterium
ACAAAACCAATCGCAACAATACTTACTCCGGCAGCGGGAGCATTATATCGCGGTGGAGAAGTAATTTCATTTTCCGGTGACGCCACCGATAACGAAGATGGAAATTTACCTGCATCAGCTTTTCAATGGACAGTAGAATTTCTTCACGACCAGCATGTGCATCCAGGACCTTTTATTCAGCCAGGAATCAAGAATGGAAATTTTACAATCCCGGCTAACGGTGAACAATCCGCCAATGTATGGTACAGGATCTATTTGGTTGTCACGGACAGCGACGGTGCAAAAGATACTGCTATGTTCGATCTGCATCCCAGAAAATCTACGATCACGCTTAAAACACAAGCGGCGGGACTTCAGTTACTTTTCAATGATCAACCCGTTCAAACACAACATTCAGTTCAGGTTGTATCAGGAATAATTCATGGAATAGGAGTTGTTTCGCCGCAAACAAAAAACGATTCGGTTTTCGTTTTCGATCATTGGCTTCACGGAGGTGCCGCTTCTCAGGAATTTCCGGCCGGAGACAACGATGTAACGTATACTGCGGTATTCAATAATATTTCGGCTACCGCGGTTAATGAAATAACAGATGAGATACTGAAAGTTAATGTTTATCCAAATCCAACCAACGGCTCTTTCGTACTCGATCTTCAAACTGAAATAAAAGGAGAGAAAATGTCCTTCGATGTGTTCAATGCGGCCGGTCAGATTGTATATAACCGACCTGCAGCCGAGCTAACGGATCACAAAAAAGAAACAATAGAGCTGACCGGTATGAGTGCCGGAATATACACCGTCTATATAAAGTTTGGGGAGAAATTTAAAATTCTCCGGGTTGTACTTAAGTGATAATCAAAAAATCAATCAAATTCAATAAATATTCCTGTGTCATTTGAATAAAAATATTAGTGTTTCATTGTAAATTTGCGCCTCGACATTTGGCCATATTTATAATGGGATATGAATAAGACAGAAGAGCAAGGTTATAATTCTCATTGGGACGCGGAAGTTAGAAAACTGATGGTGCAATCATCCAGCGCCAGCTGGCCGCTTACTTCCTTCTGTTTCGCGTTTTTTATTTTCGTTGAGATCTATCACCGAAAGGAACCGGATTACATTATTCCTTTCTATTATCTCTTTTTCGGTGGAAGTATTCTTGTTATGACTGCCCACCTGCTGCGCAAAAAGATCAGGTATCCTTTTATCATCAACGCATATGGTACTTCCATTCTTGTTCCCCTCGTCACAACAATTGCCGCATGCATAACAGTTCCTGAAAATGTTTTCACTTATTTTTTACTTACTTCTTTTGTAATTGTAGTGCGCGGATTACTTTATTGTCAGAAAGTAAGTACACTCGCGTTTATGGCAACCGCAAGTCATCTTGCCATTTTTACTGCAACCATGGTCTTCAGAAAGGAACCTTATCTGTCCTTGCCAAACATTATAAGCACTAACATCATTCAGTTGTTCATGATCATGTTTTCATTATCGGGAACAAGCAGCCGTTATAAACTTCAGCGTGATAATTTTATGAACTCCCTTAAAATGGCCACAGCGTATAAAACCATTGAAGAGAAGAACAAGGATATCACGGATAGTATCAAATATGCAAAACGCATTCAGCATTCTCTGTTGCCGAAAGAAGATTTCCTCATTTCAACACTTGGTGAGCATTGTATTTTTTACAGGCCGAAAGATATTGTGAGTGGAGATTTTTATTGGACCTCACGTATGCAGAACGGAGATTTTACCGTTGTTGTTGGCGATAGTACAGGTCACGGTGTGCCTGGCGCCATCATGAGCATGCTCAATATTTCCAGCCTTAATGAAATTCAGCACAACTCTACGGATGTTTCTCCGGCGAAAATTCTTGATCATGCACGTCATCGCATCATAGAACATTTGGATAATTATGATCAGTTTGAGGAAACAAGAGATGGAATGGATGCGATAGTCATCACAATTGATAAGGACTTTAAAAAGCTGACAAGCGCGGCGGCGAACAATTCAACCTGGATTGTTAGAAATGGAAATATCATACAATTAAAAGGCGATAAGATGGCTGTTGGAAAAGACGCCAACTCAGATATTCCTTTCACAGAACAATCCCTTCCATTACAAAAAAACGATCTGATTTTCATGTTCACCGACGGGTACACCGACCAGTTTGGCGGAGGTAAAGGAAAAAAATTCATGATAACTCGATTCAAAGAGATGATGCTTGCGCTGGAAAATTCTTCACTTCAGGAAATAAAAACAAAACTTGCTCAAAATTTTGATAGCTGGAAAGGGGAGCATGAACAAACCGACGACGTGTTGGTGTTTGTGCTGAGAGTGGTGTAGTTCCCTTAAAATTTCACATTGATACCTGGTGGTGTATACACTCCTTTTATCAGGCGGGATTCATATTTTCTGGAGCCATTCTCCCAAACAAAATCAACAACAAGTTTTAAAGTGTCAGGATAATCTTCCGTTTGAAATCTGAATGAGTAGTTGTAATGCACAATGTTGTTTTTCATTGGATATTCTTTGTCCATAAAGGTGTAAGTGTAATTAGCCTTTTTCCAGTCGACGAGTTTATTGAGTTGCTTTGTATTGTTTTGCCAGGTATTTGTAATAATCCTCTGTCCGTCAAAATAATCGATTTTTAACTCAGATGTTACGGGTAAAGCTTTCTCATTGTTGCTGCCATCGTAAACCTGCACGTTTATTGCTTTTAATTTCTCGGCGTTCGCTGTGGGTTCCCCAAAAATAAAATTCACCTGCACCGGCTCATCTCTTACGGGGCTGATATCTGTAGTCCAGAAATTTACTTCGTTATTTATAACAGTGTCCGGATTGGTTGCCTGAAATTTATAATTGCCTTTGTTATTTTCAAATGAATAAATAATTCTGCCCCGCGATCCGCAGGCAATGCATGTTAATACAATTATCAGAATGTATAGAAAATGGTTTTTCATTCAATGTAATGCTGTTACACGTAAACTTAATACAATTTCGTTAAATGTATGGCTAGTCTTAATCATCATCACCCTTGTTTAATCTATGCGTGGAATTGAAAATTGTAATAATTTAATAATCACCGCGTAACAAAATTTAACCGCATTGTAATTAATAGTTTGTAAATTTGATATACAAAGATGAGCAGAGCTGGTTACATAATTAAATTCTTTGACTGCCTTCACGCGGTAGATATAAACAGGCTCATTTTTACTTCAGCCAACAAGGCCTTTGTGTTATAAGCCCTCGCTAAATCTTAGCGGGGAAAAGATCAACTTTTTTTGTTTACAAAACAAAAGCTGCAGGAATTTGCTGATTCATCTGTTTCCTCTTGCAAATTGAACGGGTATTACGATCAAAAAACACATAAGAAAAATTTCAACCACT
>CBIHPU010000494.1:0-3384 GCA_966211935.1 uncultured bacterium
ATTATTCGCGCCACCATAAAAGTTAATGAAGAAGAAGTAAACGACTCGATCTATTATTTTAATAATGCAAGTCTGATTCCCGCTTTAACCTGTGGTTTGGTAAATGGCAATTTTCATTATTGCTTTTTTTACGAAGATTATCTCGTTTTTTGCGAAGGAAAGGATCATTGGGCAAAATATATTGATGAAGTCAGTAAAGGAAAAGTGTTGGCCAAAAATGAGGATTTTGAACGATTCAGGAAAGGAAATGTTTCAGAAGACGCAAACCTTTTTATGTATTCTTTTTTTCCTTCGTCGGCAGATTTTATTCCTGATTATCTCGCGGAGGAAGTGAAACAATCGTTCCAGAAACACAGCGAATTACTTAATAAGTTTCACAGCGCAGGATTTCAGATGGCGGCTTATAAAAATCTGCTGCTTACTCAGGGTTATCTTTTGTATAGTCCAATTTACCATCGCAGTAACCGGACGGTATGGGAGGTAAAACTTGATACAGCCGCGGTTATGCCTCCAACTGTTGTACTCAATCATAAAACCGGACTGGAAGAGATCGTCACCCAGGACGCTGCTGACAATATTTATCTCATCAGTAATACAGGAAAGATTTTATGGAAAAGAAAGCTTGATGGCCGTTTGAAGAGCAATGTGTTTCAGGTAGATTTTTTTCAGAATAACAAACTGCAGCTTGTATTTAATACGTCGACTACTTTATACATGATGGACAGAAACGGAAAAGATATAGAGGGGTATCCTGTTGAACTGAAAGTTCCCGCAACTAACGGAATTAATGTTTTTGATTATGAAAAGAATCGTGATTACAGATTTGTTTATTTTTCGGAGGACAATAAAATGAATGTTTTAAAAGGGAATGGAAAACATGTTGATGGGTTTAGTTTTCCCGGTACGGAAGATACAGTGAAGGCGCCGGTGAAATGGGAGCGTGTGAATTTCCGTGATTATCTTATTTCGGTAGATCTATCGGGTAATGTTTACGGAGTTGGAAGGAAGGGAGAAAAAAGATTAAATATTACTGAAAAGTTCAGCGTTAATGGTTTTGGGTATGTGGTGGAATATGGAAAAGATATTGATAAGACCCGTTTTGTTTATTATGACGGGAACGCAAAGAAAATAAAGAATTTGTTTTTGAATAATAAAATGAAGGAGACCGATATACCAACCGACCTGGACAACGCGGCTTACTTCTTTGCTAAAATAAATGACGATGATTATTATGATCTCATACTTATTGATGGAAGGATTATAGAACTGTATGACGATCAGGGCAATTTGCTTCAAAAACTGAACTGGAATGAAAATCTGAAACCTCTCTTCAGGAAAATCAATAAGAACGGCGAGACCCTGTATGCTTTTGTAGATGAAAAAGATAATTTGCTGCTCATTCCGGTTAGCTGGCAGTTACCAGAAGTGACATCAATTAAATGCACGCATCTTCCCGCAATTGAAAAACTGAACGATGACGGATTCTATTATCTCGTGGGTATTCACGATGACCTGGTGAGCTGTTATCCATTTTAACACGGGTTTCGGAGAAAACAATTGCTAGTTGGCAATAAATTCAGCAACTTTGGTTACAACCTAAAAACAAAACGATGAAACAGGTATACGCCTTTTCCATTTTCTTCCTTTTTTCAATAATTGTCAGCGCACAGGATTTCCTTGGTTATTCAGCCAGTGAGTACGCGGGCGTAACAGCCATTGATATTCAGCCGGCAAACCTCGCAGATAACCGTTTTCGTTTTGATATGACGCTTTTTGGAACACACGTTAAAGCGTATAACAATTACGTTGGAATAGACCGTGCAAAGATTATCGCGCGTGATGGAGGATTTTACAGTTCACTCAAAAGGTCCTTGCAGGGTGATACCACAACAGCCTGGAGTGATACAACATTCAAAGAAAATTTTCTTTACAGAACCGATGATATTGACAAGCAAAAGCATGTGTATTTCGCGAACCGTATCGTACTTCCTTCGTTTCTTATCGAGATCAATCACAAGAACACACTGGCGTTTACGTGGGATGTCCGGAATTATGTAAATGTGGATGGCGTGAGCCGCGATCTTGCGAAAATGGTTTATATGGATTATAAAGATTCCGCAAACTGGAAGAAAGGATTGACCACAAATAATCTGAGTCTGCAGACAATGAGCTGGGCAGAGTACGGAGTAACGTATGCCCGAGTGCTGAAAGAAGATAACGAACACGCGTTTAAAGTTGCTGGACGAATCAAGATAATGCAGGGACTCGCCGCTGCTTATATGTTTGCCAGAGATTTCAATTACAAATTCGAACACCTGGACACAACAATAATTAATGGTTCCGATACCATCAATATTAATGATGAAGTTTTATCTGTTGCGAACGTTGATGTTGAATACGGACACTCAAGTAATTTATATGTTGATGATGTTGGGCAGCTTGGGTACAAATGGGTGTCTAATCCTGGTTTTGGTTTTGATCTTGGGTTTGTTTATGAGTGGAGACCGGATTATAAAGAAAATGTTTACAGTTTAGATGGAGAAAATAATCTTTGGAGAAGAGATAAAAGCAAATACAAAATAAAAGCAGGCTTGTCTATTCTTGATATTGGAGGTATTCGTTTCAAAAAAGGAGAATACAGCAATAACTTCCGCGCGAATGTAAACATGTGGGAGATAAGGAAACTGAAATTCGATTCAATTCCTATTAAAGCTTTTGATGATACACTGCTTAACCGCTTCGGCACTCAGAATAAAGAAGAAAGTTTCTTCATGAACCTGCCAACAGCTATAAGCGGACAGTTTGATTATAAAGTATGGAAGGATTTTGATATCAATTTTATTTTTTATTACGCGTTTCAATTCAAAAACAACGCGCACAAAGTGCATGATTTTACTTCCGTAAGTCTTACACCTTCTTACGATCATAAATGGTTCGGTGTTTTTCTTCCTGTACAGTATCATGCTTTATATGGCTTCAGCTATGGCGCCTGTTTACGGTTGGGACCTGTTATTGTCGGAACGGACAATCTGGGAAGTTTGATCAATAAAAAGAAAAACTTTTACGGAACCGATGTTTACGCGTTGTTGAAAATTCCAATTCCTTTCGGTCGTCCTAAAGACAAGGATAAAGATGGAGTTTCTGATAAGAAAGATGTTTGTAAAACAGTTCCCGGCGTTTGGGAATTTCAGGGATGTCCGGATAAAGATGGCGATCACATACAGGATAAAGATGATAAGTGTCCAGATGTTGCCGGCGTGGTTGAATTGCAGGGTTGTCCTGACAAAGACGGAGATAAAATTACTGATGCTGAAGATGCCTGTCCTGATGTTGCTGGACTTCCTGATTATAATGGATGTCCTGATACTGATGGAGACAGCATAC
>CBIHPU010000495.1:0-3377 GCA_966211935.1 uncultured bacterium
AAAACTGAGTTTCATCTAAATCTTTCAATAATTGCAGTTGGTTTGGCGCTCACTGGAATCACAATCGCAACTTTACTCTATCGTAAAGAAAATTCCGGTCCTCAGAAAATTGCGGATAGCATTAAAGGAGTTTACATATTGGTGTACCATAAATTTTACATTGATGAAATATACCTGTTCATCACCAAAAAAATAATTTTCAATTGCATTGGTAAACCGTCGGCATGGTTTGACAAAAACATTGTAGATGGAGGAATTAATCTCGTTGCAAAAATCACGGAAGTAGTTTCTGATTCAGTTAAGAAATTTCAATCTGGAAAATTGCAGGATTATGCTATTTATCTATTAAGTGGGGTATTAGGTTTGGTTCTATTGTTAATCTATATGTAAAATACATCAACCAAAAAATGAATACACCGGATATCAGAAATACAATGAAGCAAACATTCAAAGCTTTAAAGTTGGCTGAAAATGAATTGAACCGGCCAAAGGAAGACGTGGTAACCATGTCCATTTGTTATTCACTCCGCCAGGCGATGGACGCGATGATGCGAATGTTTTTATTTACAAAGGGAGTTAACGCACCATCCAGTCTTGGATTGGCTGACCTTTTAAAATTATGCAAAGAAAAAGAAAAACAATTCGCTTCAATAAATCTGACACCAATTTTATGTAGTGATTCATCCTACAAGGAATGCGATGGAAAATATTGCATGGACACTTCTAAAGTTATTGCATGCCTGGAAGTGGTGAAGCAATTGAAACTTATAATGCTTGAAAAACTAAAGATGACGGAAAATGATTAACGACTTCGTGAATCTGTCTATACTAATTCTTATCCCACTGCTTACAGCCTTGGCGATACCATTTTGCCGGAACGCAACGAAAACGCGCCGCGTGGCGCTGGCGGGCTCTTTAATTCAACTCACTTATGCTTCAATTGTATTATTCGCTTATCTCTCTGAAAAAAATGCAGGCAACACTTCGCAAATGTTATTTGAATCCAGGCACGTTTGGTTCGACGCAATGAACATTCAGTATTACATTGGCATTGATGGCATTTCAATTTCCATGATCATGCTAACAGCTTGTGTTGGCGTTGCAGGAGTTTTGATCTCGTGGAAAATTGAAACACTTACAAAAGAATTTTTCTTTCTGCTGATGTTGTTGAGCCTTGGCGCCTATGGCTTCTTTATTTCGCTTGACATTTTCACTATGTTCTTCTTCCTTGAAGTCGCAGTAATTCCGAAATATTTACTGATAGGAATCTGGGGCAGTGGAAAAAAAGAATACAGCGCCATGAAACTCGCGCTCATGCTGATGGCAGGATCGGCGCTCATACTTATTGGGGTCCTCGCTACTTATTTTAATACGGACATTGGAGGCGGAGAACATACTTTTGATCTTGTAAAAATTGCACAACATAATTTCCCTCTTGATAAGCAGATGTATATTTTTCCTCTGCTCTTTGTTGGTTTTGGAATTTTTACCGCATTGTTCCCATTTCATACCTGGGCGCCCGATGGTCACTCTTCTGCTCCAACTGCAGCGTCAATGTTTCTTGCAGGCATCTCAATGAAACTTGGCGGTTATGGTTGTCTCCGCGTTGCAACTTATCTTATGCCTGACGCGGCACAGGAATATTCCTGGATTGTTGTCCTGCTTGCAACTATTGCTATCATTTACGGATCATTTGCAACGCTTATGCAGAAAGATCTGAAATACATCAACGCATATTCTTCGGTGAGCCATTGTGGTTTTGTTTTGCTCGGAATCGGAATGCTGACCAAGACCGCGATAATCGGAGCAGTAATGCAAATGATCTCTCACGGTTTAATGACAGCCCTTTTCTTCGGTGCTATCGGAATGATCTATGAACGTACACATACAAGACAGGTAGAACAACTCGGCGGCTTATTAAAAGTTATTCCTTTTCTGGGAGTGGTCTTTGTCATCGCGGGTTTATGTTCATTGGGATTACCAGGATTCAGCGGATTTGTTTCTGAGATGACCGTATTTGTCGGCTCCTGGCAGCGAACAGACATTTATTATCGCGTAGCTACAATTCTAGCATGCGCGTCAATAGTTGTAACCGCTGTATACATTTTGCGTGCAACTGGAAAAGCAATGATGGGTCCTGTCACGAATGTCTCGTTTATGGAATTGAAAGATGCTGCCTGGAATGAAAAAGTTGCTTCAGCACTGTTGATCATCGGGATTCTGACTATTGGTGTCGCTCCCTTCTGGCTGACTGATCTGATCAATTCAGATGCAGGAATAATAATGGAGAAAATAACGAAGCAGTAAAAGAGGATATGAGTTACGACTTTTTTATATTGATGAAATCAGAGTTGAGTTTACTGCTCATTATTTTCACGCTGATATTTATTAAAGTTCTTGAAATTGGAAAGAACAATTTCAAACTGCTCGGATTCATCAATTTACTTCTGATGCTCAACCTGGCCGCAGGATTTTTGTTAAATAAAAGCGGCGAGTTATTTAATGGAATGTTTTTTACCAATAATATCATAGCGACAGAAAAAATAATTCTGAATGCAGGAACATTAATAATTTCATTACTTGCGTTCGACTGGTTGAAAAATCACAAGCATTTGCTGGAGTTTTATATACTGTTGTTGAGCACGCTGCTGGGCATGCACTATATGGTCTCTTCAGGAAATTTCCTCATGTTTTATCTCGGACTGGAGTTATCGACAATTCCGCTAGCTGCATTAGCAAATTTCGATCTTGAGAAAAAGAAATCATCTGAAGCGGCAATGAAGATGATCCTTATGTCGGCGTTCTCTTCAGGAATAATGCTTTTTGGAATTTCTATCCTATATGGAATAACAGGAACATTAAACCTTGTAGAGATGGCGGTATTACTTACTGAGTCTCCAATTCATATTTTGTAGCTCGTCATGATCTTCTCGGGATTCGCGTTCAAACTTTCTGTAGTGCCATTTCATTTATGGACAGCAGATGTTTATGAAGGGGCGCCTGTTGCGGTCACGTCATTTTTATCCGTCATTTCAAAAGCAGCAATTGTATTTGTTTTTATTTCAGTGCTTCAACCACTATTCATTAATCTCCAGTTTATCTTTAATATCATTCTGTTTGTCAGTATTATTTTGACGATTACAGTAGGTAATTTATTTGCGCTGAGACAGGAAAACATAAAGCGCTTTCTTGCATTTTCATCCATTACACAAGTAGGATACATTTTATTCGGACTTACAGCGGGCAATGAATTAGGTAATTCTTCGATCTTCTACTTTCTGCTTGTCTATATTTTTTCAAACTTAGGCGCATTCGGTGTTGTGTCTCTTGTTTCTGTTCATACAGGAAAAGAAAACATCAGTGATTTCAAGGGATTT
>CBIHPU010000496.1:0-3339 GCA_966211935.1 uncultured bacterium
AGAGTCGTTTCGTTGTTGAAGCAGGATGAATATTCCGAGCAGGTTATCGATATTGAATTTGCTAAAGTTGATTCAACACCGGTTGTTACCCAACCTCCTGTTGATACTACTAAAAACATTGCTGTAACAACAACAAGTACAATTCCGGATGTAACTGCAACCATGACAAAAGAAGGCTTGATCTTCAAGGTTCAGATTGCTGCTTACAATTTCCCGGAGAATTATAAATGGGGTCACCTTGAAGGAATGGGCAATGTCGAGAAAATGATCCTTGAGGGCATAACCCGTTTTACAATTGGTGGCGAATTCAAGTCGCTCGATGAAGCTAACGCGCATTGCGGAAAAGTAAGAAAAGCGGGCCAGCAGGATGCTTTTGTTACCGCTATCTACAATGGAAAACGCGTTTACCTGCAGGAACTGGAAGCTAAAGGCCTGATTCCAAAACAGCCAAATTAATTCTATTTACCTGATTATTTGTTGATTAACATTTATTTAATATTTACACGTTATAACATATAATGTTATAACGTATGTTTGTATCGATAAAACAAACAATAATGAAAAAAGCAAGAAACATTCTGCTCGCAACACTTATAGCAAGTGCGGGCATTGCACAGACAAACTGGAAAGTAGATAACTCACATTCCAAAATGGGATTTTCTGTAACGCACTTGATGATAAGTGAGACAGAAGGAAAATTCAAACTATATGAAGGTAAAGTTTCTTCAATATCCGAAACTGATTTTACCAATGCAAGCATTGAATTTACGGTTGATGTAAACAGCATTAACACTGATGATGAGAAGCGTGACGCGCATTTGAAAAGCGATGACTTTTTTAACGCGGAGAAATTTCCGAAAATGACTTTTAAAAGCACGTCAATGAAGCCTGGAAAAACAAAAGGCATTTACGTGATTGAAGGAGAATTGACCATTCGAGACGTTACAAAAAAAGTAAAGTTTACTGCGGTTTCCAATGGCAAAACTGTAAAAGATCCTTGGGGAATGACCCGCGCTGGTTTTAAAGTCACCGGTAAGATCAACCGTATGGATTATAATTTAAAATGGAACGCTGCGCTTGAAGCGGGTGGTGTTGTTGTGAGCGAGGAAGTGAATATATCGCTTAACATTGAGCTTATTAAAGCTTAATTCGGGAATCTGGAACATCTTTTATAAGAAACGAATTAATTAAATTGGGGCGCAGTTTAGACTGCGCCTTTTTTATCAGATGAAACTTGAAAACGAAATAGCTCAAACGTCTTTTAAAGACGAATACCATAAGGCTGCTGTAAATATGATTTTTACATACAACTGGCTGGTGTATAAATACGATCAGTATTTTAAGGAACATGATATTACACAGCAGCAGTACAACGTGCTCAGGATTTTGAGGGGACAGTATCCGCAGAAATGTAATCTCAAACTTGTAAAAGAACGGATGCTTGACCGCATGAGCGATGTAAGCCGCATTGTGGATAAGCTCTGCAAAAAAGCATACATTGAACGTACCGAGTGCCCAAAAGACAGAAGGAACGTGGATCTGCTGATCTCCCAGAAAGGATTGGATCTCTTATCCAAACTCGATTATATTGATGATGAGTTTAAAAAAGTTTTTTCCAATTTGAATGAAAAGGAAGTTAAGCAACTGAATGAGCTTCTTGATAAGGTCAGAGGTTGAACTGGCTGAGGATCTTATCCCAAACCTGCTTTTCTTTTTCCCATGAATTTTCTGCTGACGCTTTTTTAGTATTCTCTTTCCATACAGAATATTCAGGCGATGTAAGCGCTTCCTGAATTTTCGAAGCAATGTGTAAAGGATCGTGCGTCTCAATAAACGTTCCTACATTATTGCGATTAATGAAGCTTTCAATTTCCGGCAAATGTGACGCCAATACAGGAATACCCGCGTTTATGTAATCAAAAATTTTATTCGGTAAACTGTAGCGGTAATTAAGATTAGTGTCTTTATCCAACGTAAGTCCCAGGTCTGAACTTCCGGTGTACTGAAACAGTTCAAGCGGAGTCATTTTATTTTTAAAAATTACTTTGCTCTCAATGTTATTGGCTGATGTAATTCTTTTTAATTCCGGGAAAACATCTCCACTCCCAATAATTAGTAACACAGCGTTCTCAACAAAGCGCATTGCTTCAACCGCTTCTTCCGCACCGCGCTGGATGTTTATTCCTGCTCCCTGGAGCAGCACTATTTTTTTATCAGCCGGCAGTCCCAGTTCCGTTTTGCTCTTTAGTTTAACCGCTGGCGCCGGTGGCGGAATATTACGTATCACATGAAAATTCACATTGTATTTTTCATGGAACCATTTTGCAATACTTTCATTTACGGTGATACAGTATTGCAGTTTGGGAACAATTCTTTTTTCAAGATTTTCCCAGATCTTTTTCTTCAGTGGAGTATGCTGTAATTCCGGAACCTCGGTAAAAATTTCGTGACTGTCATAAACCAGTTTTATTTTTTTCCACCGCGAAATGTTAAAATTTGGATACAATGTGTCCAGATCATTCGCTACAAACAGATCGGCTTTGCTGAAAAGCAGAAAGAAAAATAATCTGAGGTTAAAGAAAAAATAGAAAGCCGGACCTTTTTTAAAAAGTAGTTTCATTCGCTTGCAGGAGTAGGGTAGATGCGATATGCGCAAGCTGCCTGGAAGTTTTCTTCCAATGAGAATTACTTCATAACCTTTTTCCATCAGCACCGCGCAGGTCTTTTGCACCCTGCGGTCCGTTGCAAGATCGTTGATCACAGATACTATCGCTTTTCTCTTTGTCAGGAATTTTGTGAATATATTGCGAAAATAATCGTTTTTATTTCCATTACAGGCGTAATTTTGTAATTCATCCGCATCTTCTCTCAGCTATGCCAAAATTTTCAGAGAATTTTCCGCTCCTTAAACTGAATACGTTTCACATAAACGTTTATTGTGCGTATTTCACGGAAATTAATTCTGTTGATGAATTGCGGGAAATTCAGGATCACAGAACTTATAAGGACAATGCACGAATGATATTAGGTGGTGGAAGCAATGTTCTTTTTCGCTCTGACTACAATGGACTTGTAATTAAGAATAACATAAAAGGCATTGAGCTTGTGGGTGAAGATGAAAAACATCTATATGTGAAGAGTGGAGGTGGAGAGAACTGGCACAACTTTGTTCTGCATTGCATTGAAAGAAATTATGCGGGTCTGGAAAACCTTTCTTTAATTCCCGGGAATGTAGGCGCGTCTCCAATGCAGAATATTGGCGCGTATGGTGTTGAGATCAAAGATCATTTTCATTCGCTTGAAGCAATAGATTTACGCAATGGTGAACTTGTCGAATTT
>CBIHPU010000497.1:0-3330 GCA_966211935.1 uncultured bacterium
CACCCGCGACACAACTTCCCATTATCGCAGCAATCTGCAATATTCCTTCGCCACTCATTATGGCATTGTTCCTGAAAATCCTTCCGAAATGTTCTTTATCAGGAAAAATCTCGTCCTGCATTGGAAGAAAAACGCCAGCGCTGTCAACGAGGTAAATAATCGGAAGTTTATTCTCCAACGAAATCTCCTGCGCGCGTAAATTTTTCTTTCCTGTTATCGGAAACCACGCGCCCGCTTTTACTGTTGCGTCGTTAGCACACACAATTACTTCGCGTCCGTGTACATAACCTATCATTACAACCACGCCACCACTTGGACAACCACCGTGTTCCTTGTACATCTCTTCACCGGCAAATGCTCCAACTTCAATCCGAGGAGAATCTTTATCTAAAAGATAATCGATGCGTTCGCGTGCCGTCAACTTTCCTTGTTCGTGAAGTTTGTCAATTCTGCTTTTTCCACCTCCAAGATAAACCTTAGCAAGTTTTTGTTCCAACGCAGAAATGGCAAGTTTCATCTTGTCTTCATTGCGGTTAAATTCTAAATCCATAACAGAAAAAATTGTTGTCAAAGATAGTTTTTTGAACGAAAGAATGGAAGTTGATAACGAAGAATCAAAAAACCGGAACGGAGATGACCGTTCTTCTTGCCCGGCGGCTTTTTTTTGCTATTTCCCATATAATTGAAAGTTCATGGGAGCCACTTGTATTGGATATTAATTTGGTAAGCGGCAAATCATAACTGTAACCAATTTTCAAATTGTATTTTTCTATTTCAAAACCCGCAAGGACAACAAGTGCATCGTGATTTTTAATAGTTGCGTTGTATCGTTTCACGGGAAGTCCGCGATACCATAATCCCAACTGCATTGGAAAGCGATAGTAATAAACGCCAACATCCAGCTGATCAAATTTTTTCTGGTGACGATAATGAAGAACGGGAGAGATGTATTTTTTTATTGCTGATCCCGATTTCTCCTGCATAAAACGATATCCGCCATGCGCCGACCACTTGACAGGAAGACGCGCGCCTCCGGAACCACTAAGATCAACATCGGGTCGCGCAATATGGAGAGCAGAAAGCCCGGCCCACCACTTTTCAGATAAAAATAAAAAGCCCGCATTAAAATCTGCGTAGTTCCTGTAGGAGTAATTCTCATATTCAGCTGAAACCGCGGAACCATAGTACAATTGATCATTGAAAACCAAACGATCATTTTTCAGACGGAGAAAATTATAACTGATCATTGCTCCACCTCTCAATTCCAGGTCTCGCATTACATCACCGCGCCAGGCAATAGACATTCCAGCGCTGGAATTATTCAGACCAGTTGTGCCCGCGACATCTCTGGTGATCTGCAAACCAAGACCAACATTTTTATTTATTGCATTGTAATCATATCCCACAGCATAACTTGCATACGCATTCGAAACTCCCAGCCATTGGTTGCGGTAATTTGTAATCAGGCGATGCTCAAATGTTTTTCCTGTAAAAGCCGGATTCAGATAAACAGGATTCGCGTAGAATTGAGAAAACTGGGGATCCTGCGCATGCACAAAAGACGTCGCATACAGAAATAAAACAAAAAAATATTTTTTTATACCTGACATTAATTTCCCCTTTATCTCACTAACAAAACATCACCCGCTTTTTTATTTATTTTATCATCGCTCATTTCAGCAACGATTCTCCATATGTAAACATCCTGCTGACACAATTTCCCCTTGTAATAACCATCCCAACCTTTTAAAGGATCATCCGTAAAGAAAACAACTTCTCCCCAACGATTATAAATGCTCATTTCAAATTTCTTAGCTCCAATAACTATTGGATGAAAAATGTCATTATTCTTCGCGGCAGGATCGTAAGTTCCGTCTTCTGATGGTCCGTAAGGATTTGGAGAAAAAGCATTTGGAACCTCAATATCATTTATCCTTTCAACTCTAACCGAAGAAAAATAAAAAGTATCCGCACAGCCATTAAATCGTAACGCGTAAAGAATTACTGTGTAATCACCTTCATCAACATATTCATGAGTTGGACTAACAGCGTGAGAAGTATCACCATCACCAAAATCCCATACATAACTGTTGGCATTTATGCTGGTGTTTGTAAAAATAACAGTGCCCCCGGGAATTGAAACAGAAGTCGGGTTTGCGGTAAAATTCGCTGTTGGAGTAACTTTAACTGTTACCGCGTTCACTAAGATTAGTGTATCTGAACCTGCAGCGCTGTTCGCAATTAATTTTACTGTATAAACGCCCGAAGCAGCGTAAGTATGGTCTCCGTTGACAGCGCTGGAAGTTGTTCCGTCTCCAAAATCCCACAGGTATGAAGTTGCATACAATGAAGAGTTTGTAAATGAAACTGTAAGTGGCGCGCAACCAAAAAATGTACCGGAAGTGTTCGCAACGGGAAGCGGAGAGAGAATGGAAATCGTTTTATCTAAAGTGTCCGCGCAAACTCCGTTCGAAATAATTAAACTGATTGTGTAAGTACCGGGCGCAGAATAATTGTGAGCTGAAGGCTGAAAAAGATTGCTGGTTGAACCGTCTCCAAAATTCCAGCTATAATTCCAACCGCTCACATTTGTGCTTGCATTTGTAACATTAACAGTGGATGAAGGAAAAGTCTGAACGAGGGGACTCGCCGTAAAATTAGAGAGTGGTTGCGGATAAATATTTACCGGAGAAAACGCGGTGTCTGAACAACCAAAACTGTTAGAAGCTATCAGACTTGCGCTGTAATTGATAGTTGTTGTGCCTGTGTTCGCGTATGCATGAGTCGGTGAAACAACCGAACTGCTGTTTCCATCTCCAAAATTCCAGACAAAGTTAACAGCGCCGGCAGAATTATTGGTAAAACTCATTGCGGAATTAGCGCAATGTGGCGTATCAGGCGTAAATGCTGCAATAACAATTGGCTGAACAACTATAGTATCAGAAATTGTATCGGTACATCCAAAAGAATTATTGGTTATCAACTGCACAAAATAGTTGGCTGTGGATGAACTGCTGCTGTTTGAAAATACATGTGTAGGATTTGTCACTGGAGAATTCGGTGTTCCGTCTCCAAAATTCCATGATGAATTAACTGCACCCGCTGATGTGTTTGCAAAGGAAACCGACAGAGGTGAACATCCGTTAAAAGAAGGTGCGGAAAAAGAAGCCTGCGGCAAAGCAATAACGGTCACCGAATCAGAAATTGTGTCGACGCAACCAAAAGAATTTATTCCAACCAGCTGCACATAAAAAACAGTATCGGTTAAAAGATTGTTGCTGAATGAATGAGCAACTGACGCGCCGTTCGCGTTGTTTCCATCACCAAAAT
>CBIHPU010000498.1:0-3327 GCA_966211935.1 uncultured bacterium
GCAGTATTATTGGAATAGATCCTGAACTTGTTATTCCAAATAAAAATCTTTCTGTTTACGAGGGAGCAGTTGTGTGCTGGAACGGAGAGAGCATGAGTGAATGGAGAAAAGAATTCATTAAAAAATCTCATCAATTCGATTTTCCGGTTCACAAACCAATTGCTGAACTTACCAAAGAACAGTACCAGTTATTATGGGAAGGGAATAAGAAAATAGATGGTATTCGTGATTTCTTCAGCTATCTCGAATCTAAAAGTTATAAGATCCAGTATCGTGTAATGATCGCGAGATACAGAGGTAAAACTCAGTGCCCAGACTGTAACGGAACGCGATTAAGGAAAGACGCGAATTACGTGCGCGTAGCGAATACACCGATCTCTGAATTAGTATTATTGCCGGTAGAAAAATTAAAGAAATTTTTTGACGATTTGCAGCTTGATGAACACGATACAAAGATCGGAAAGCGGTTGCTGATCGAAATAAATTCACGTTTGAAATTTCTATTAGATGTAGGTCTTGGATATCTTACTTTGAACCGCGTTGCAAATACTTTAAGTGGCGGTGAATCTCAACGCATCAATCTCGCCACTTCATTGGGAAGTTCACTAGTAGGAAGTTTATATATTCTTGACGAACCCAGCATTGGTCTGCACTCAAGAGATACTGAACGTTTGATATCAGTTTTAAAATCTCTTCGCGATATTGGAAATACTGTAATTATTGTTGAACACGATGAAGATATCATGCACGCGGCTGATGAGATAATTGATATTGGTCCGGAAGCCGGAACTCATGGCGGCGAAGTAGTTTTCCAGGGAACACAGAAAGAATTGCAGACTGAAAAAATCAGTTTAACGGCACAATACCTTAGCGGAAAACTGGAAATTAAAACACCGGAAAAACGCAGACCTTTCAAAGATTTTCTTGAAGTAAGAGGTGCAAATGACAACAACCTGAAAAATCTCTCCGTCAAGTTTCCACTGAACAATTTGTGTGTGGTTACCGGAGTAAGCGGTTCAGGAAAGTCAACGCTCGTAAAAAAAGTTTTACTTCCAACAGTAAAGAAACATATTGAGGGCTATTATAATGACACGCAGTCGGCACAGTTTTTAGGCGGAAATTTCAAACTGATAAAGCAGGTTGAATATGTTGACCAGAATCCGATTGGAAAATCCACCAGGTCTAATCCTGTTACCTACGTAAAAGCGTATGATGAGATAAGGAATCTGTTCGCTGATCAGCAACTTTCAAAGATCCGTGGTTACAAATCCTCCCAGTTTTCTTTTAACGTTGAAGGCGGAAGATGTGAAGTTTGCGAAGGGGAAGGAGAGATTACTATTGAGATGCAGTTCATGGCAGATATAAAAATGAAGTGCGAAACATGCAATGGTAAACGATTTAAAGAGGAAACTCTTGAAGTAATTTACAGGGAGAAAAATATTGCCGACATTCTTCAGATGACTGTTGATGATGCGATGACTTTCTTTTCCGCGGATCCCTCCAACAGAATCGCGAAGAAGATCAGCGATAAACTTTTTCCACTACAGCATGTTGGATTGGGTTATGTGCAGTTGGGACAATCGTCCAGCACACTTAGCGGCGGCGAAGCGCAGCGTATTAAACTCGCTTCCTTTATCGGAGCTGGTCAGTCACAGGAAAAAACACTTTTTATTTTTGACGAACCAACAACCGGATTGCATTTTCACGATATCAGTAAACTTCTCACTGCATTTAATGCGTTGATAGAAAAGGGTCACTCACTGGTGGTGATTGAACATAATATGGAAATAATTAAATGCGCGGACTGGATAATTGATCTTGGTCCAGAAGGCGGAGAGAACGGTGGTAAAATTGTATTTGAAGGTACTCCGGAAGGACTAGCAAAATGCGCAGCGTCTTATACAGGAAAATATCTTAAAGAAAAACTTTAAAAGAATTTTTTAAAATCATTCTCCCCCGTAACCGATCTTTTGCTTGCGGGAAAAACTTTTCTTTAACGCAACCATTTTTATTGCTGTGATTGCGGCTTCATCACCTTTATTTCCGTGCTTCCCTCCTGCTCTGTCCTGAGCCTGCTCCATATTTTGCGGAGTAAGCACGCCAAAAATAAATGGTTTGGAAAAACGCATATTCAGTTGGGTTAAACCAAAACTTACAGCGTTGCAGATAAAATCAAAATGCCGGGTTTCACCTTGTATTACACATCCCAGGCAAATTACAGCGTCAACAGCAGTTGATTCAGCCATCCACTGCGCACCAAGCGTTAACTCATAACTTCCCGGAACAGTTTTTTTAATAATATGATCAGGGTCCACACCATGTTGCTGAAGCGTTGCAACAGCGCCCTGATAAAGCGCGTCCGTTATTTCATGGTTCCATTCGGAAACAACTATTCCGAATTTCATATCCTTAGCATCAGGAATCTCTGTTCCTTCTGTCTTTGACAAATTTTTCTTCTTTACTGCCATTCTGTTACTTTTTATTTGCCGGCGTAGTTGATTGCATTTTGATTTTTGCATTTTTAGTCCCGATGATTTTATACTCGGTACGACGATTCATTTGCTTGTGTTCCGGCGTATCATTCGGCACGCGCGGTTTTGTTTCTCCATATCCTTTTGACATCAGTCTATTTGGATTAACACCTCCCTTAACAAGGTAATCCATCACAGATTTCGCGCGGTTATCTGAAAGTGTAAGGTTCTTTTTCTTGTCACCGGTATTATCCGTGTGGCCGGAAATCTCAATTGAAATATCCGGATTGGCTTTTAAAAATTCAATCAACTTATTTAATTCAGGAAAAGACTCCGGACGCAAATCCCATTTATCCACATCAAAGTAAACGTTCTTAAGCTCCGTTGATTTTCCTGTATCAATTGGCAGAAGGGGAATTTTCAGCGTAAAAGGATTATTAAAATCGGTGGACATTTCCTTCATCCTGAATTTTTCTGAATAATATAGATATCCTGGCATTGAAACGTTTGCCATATAATTTTTACCGGATGTTATCGTAAGAAAGAAATTACCAGTTGCATTTGCATACGAACTAACCATAGTTTCCCCTGTTTCAAGATCTATCAGTTCAAATCGTGCGTTTAATGGTTTCCTGCTCAATGAATCGTAAACAATTCCTTTGGCATAAGTAATTTTCTCAGGCTGGAACTCCTGCGGCATTTCAAAATAGTAAATGTCCAGTCCGCCTGATCCGCCTTCGCGGTTACTCGCAAAATAAGCAAGCGATCCTGTTGGATCAACGAGCAAACTGTTTTCATCTTTACAGGTATTGATAGGATAACCAAGATTGATCGCCGGTCCCCATTCACCGTCCGG
>CBIHPU010000499.1:0-3325 GCA_966211935.1 uncultured bacterium
GGACAGGCTGATAATTTTGGATAAATTTCAATAATACAACTCCCGCGACCACCGGAACAATTGATAGCAATGAAACGAAAAAAGCAGGGATAATTATCTTTTCGATGGTAATTTGTTTTTTTCTGAGTTTGCGTGCCAAAGGATCATAGGGAATTGTGCTTTCCTCAGTTCCATGCACAGGGTCTTCCGGACGACTAGCGTATTTCAGGTAATTTACCGGTTGGACATACCAGTTGTTTCCTTCCGTATAAAGTTTCAGTTCTTCGCCATTGATATAACAGATGTCATATAAATAATCTTTCGTAATATCGTTTTTATAATGCCCTTTAAAACCAAAGGGTGAACGCGCCAATTCATACGTTACAGAATTTCCCTGTCTGTCCGTTATTTTTTCGCGGCATTGCGCGCATAGATAGTAAGGATACTTTTTTACGTAAGAAACCTCAGACTTGCATATGGGACAAAACTGTTTAAACTGCTGCACGTAAAAATATTTTATTCAGATTAAAAGCCAAGAAGATCTTTCATGCCAAAAACGCCTTTTTTTCCAACCATGAATTCTGCGGCGAGCACTGCGCCCATAGCAAATCCTTTGCGGTTAAATGCTTTATGCACGATGGCGATCTCATCCACCAGCGAATGATATTTTACAATGTGCGTTCCGGGAATTTCTCCTTCGCGGATCACATTGATATGCAGTTCTTCCGGATCGAATGGTTTGTCTATTGAATACTTTGTTTTGCGCGGATAATTTTCAAAAATCCCTTCTGCAATTGTTATGGCCGTTCCGCTTGGAGCATCTTTTTTGTGAATATGATGGTGTTCCTCCATACTCACTTCATATTCAGTTTGGTTCTTCATTAAATCTGCCAGCGTAGCATTCAATTTAAAGAACAAATTAACGCCAATGCTGAAGTTTGTGGCGTAAAACAATCCGCCTTTATATTTTTTGCATTCCTCTTTTACATGCTGAAGATTATCATACCATCCTGTTGTACCGACCACAACGGGAACTCCTGCTTTAAAACACCTGAGAGTATTGGAAACAGTTGCGTGCGGAGTGCTGAATTCTATTGCCACATCGCATTGTCTTAGATCGTCATCCGTTATGGTGTCGATATTATTAACATCCACTACTAATTTGATTTTATTTCCGCGATGTTGGGCAATTGATTCAATTTCCTTACCCATTTTGCCGTAACCGATTAATGCGATCTTCATTTCTTTTAAAATTATTTTACTTAACATATCCGGTTGTTCGTTAATGCAACGATACGGATAGCTTAGTATGATTATTGTTTTAATATTTTGTGGAGAAAAATAACTTTCTGTTCCACTTCTTTTCTATTTCAATAATATTAATTCAGTTCCAGTTGCTAAATGATGTTGATCAGAATTTCATGCTCAGCGTTAATCCCCGGAATCCTCTGCCTGCAAGGTTCATTTCCATTGGACTCAGGTTGAAACTAATATTATCCACATCAAAATTCGCGAGGTGACCATCAACATTTGCATCAACAACCTGGATCAAATATATCGCCGCCACGCCAAGCATTGAAAGATCTCTGTAACGCCTCGATTGTCTTTTCAACGTGATAAGATTCTCGTCTGTGTATTGCACAAAAGTATCGTTGCCGGGATCGCCGTCGTACCTGCTCCGCAACGCGTTGCTGTAATCTTTATAAAACCTGTGGTTGTTAATTGTAAAATATCCGAATGTGCCCATGAGTCCGTAAATAACAGGCATTTTCCAGAACTTTTTATTGTAAGCCTGACCAAGACCAGGAAAGCACGCGCTTAATACTGTAGCTGTTTTTGCCTGCGACCATTTGGCCTTTTTTATAGCAGTATCTCCCGCTGTTATTGTTGCGGGAGATAAAGTATCATGATTTTCTCTTGAAAAAAGTACACCACTAAAAAGGACCAGAAAACTTACAAAAAAATATATGTTCTTTTTATTAAACAAACATCAAAGATCAAAAAAAGAAAGCAGGTGCTCAAGTTCTGATTCGTTATTAAATGAAAAAGAAATGTTGCCGCCTCCCTTTCCATTGCGTTTCATTAATACTCCACCATTGAACAGGGCGTTCAGGTCGGTAAGAACCTTCTGGTCGTTGAAAGACAGATCTTCTCCCGCAGCTTTTTTGTCATTGGTCTTTTTTGCAACCGGCCTTGGTTTAACTTCGCCTCTTGCCAGTTCCTCAACCTGACGGACAGAAAGGTCTTCTTCATTAATCTTATAGAAAATTTCAAGTTGCTTGTCCTTGTTTTCAATATTGATAATAGCGCGCGCGTGGCCCATGCTGATTGCACGTCCGCGAATTCCCAACTGAATTTCTGCTGGTAATTTCAAAAGACGCAGGTAGTTTGTAATGGTGGTTCTTTGCTTTCCGACTTTTTCGCTTAATGCCTCCTGAGTTAAATTACATTCTTCCATAAGTCGCTTGTAGCTGAGCGCAATTTCTATCGCGTCCAGATCTTCACGTTGAATGTTTTCAACCAGGGCCATCTCCAGCATTGCCTGGTCGTTTGCAATCCTGATGTACGCGGGCACTTCTTTTAATCCAGCCAGCTGAGAAGCGCGAAAACGACGTTCTCCGGAAATCAACTGGTACTTATCGTAACCAAGTTTACGCACCGTTAATGGCTGAATGATGCCGTGCTGTTTAATTGAGTCCGCAAGTTCATTCAGCGCGTTTTCTTCAAAGTGCGTTCTTGGCTGAAACGGGTTTGCTTCGATATTGGAAACCGGTATGCTCGCGATTGTTCCTACCACCGGCGATTTTTCGCCTACAGTTGATGTAGTAACATCGGTCTTCGCGTTTTCGAGCAGGGCGCTGAGTCCTCTTCCTAAAGATTGTTTCTTCACGGTAATTTTTTTAAAATTTATTTAGTCAAACGAAATTATCCTTCTTCTTCCAGTCCCTTAGGAGCGTCTTCTTCTTCAATATGAATGAATCTTTCATCATTCGGAATCCTGGTCATATTGTTTTTCTGAAGCAATTCTCTTGCAAGATTCAGGTAATTGATAGCGCCTTTGCTGGCAGCATCATGCATGATAATTGTTTTTCCAAAGCTTGGCGCCTCGCTCAGTTTTGTCGCGCGATGAATTATCGTATCAAAAACCATTTGCTGAAAATGCATCTTCACTTCTTCCACTACCTGATTATGCAAACGCAAACGCGCGTCATACATTGTTGGCAGAATACCTTCAATATCCAACGCGGTATTTAAACGTGACTGAACAATTTTAATTGTATTCAGCAATCGTCCCATTCCCTCAAGAGCAAAATATTCGCATTGTACGGGGATGATTACAGAATCA
>CBIHPU010000500.1:0-3322 GCA_966211935.1 uncultured bacterium
AATAAAACTGATCCTTATTCTGATTCTTTGCGCCGGCGCGGTACAGGTACAGGCACAACGACCGGTTAAACCCGCACCGGTTAAACAAAAAGTAAAAGCCAAGCGCTGCATCAGGAGAACCGCCGCAGTAATTTTAAAGGCACGCAAGCAGGTAAAGGAAAACAAAAATTACACCGGCGATCTTGCTAAAGCTGTGCGTCACCAGCGTCACGCTAAAAATCTTTATAAGAATGGGAATTTTGTTCGCGCAATACACCAGAGCAGAATGGCACGACGACTTGCCTTTGCTGCAATAAAGGCCAATAAAGGGACAATAGACACGAATGATAATTTCGATAAAGACGAAAATGTAAAGAAAGGTCCAACAGATTCGGAGCTGACAAACGAATTACCTGCCGACAATGTCACCGACCAGGATCTGATCAACGCTGAAATTTCGGACATCGATCTTTCCGACAACGATTAATAAATAAAAAAAGCAAATTCTAAAGCCCCGCTCCCGGGGCTTTTTCTTATTCTTTGATAAAGATGCAGGAAGCGGTTTCACCTTCTATTGAAACAGCTTTAACTATATACGTGCCGCCTTCAAGTAAGAGATCTTGTAACTTTATTGAAGTAAATCCCGCGTTCGCTGCAATCTCCCGAACCAAAACTCTTCTTCCGGAAATATCAAAAGCTTCCAGCAGCACATTAGTTTTCTTTTCTGAATAAAAGCAGAGAGCAGATGAATTTATTTCATCAACACACAACTGAACAGAAAAATTTTCGTTGGAAAAAAATTCATTCATTCCAACTTCGTTACCGATATCAAGGTCCATTGTCACCGGCAAATGATCCGACATATTGAACAAAGAGGTTGCAACATTTGCAGGCACTACTGAATTCGCAGGCAATTCATTGAGTGCTTTATTAAAATGGTTTGCGTCATTTCCGCACGCATTATATGTTCCGGGCATGTATTTAATTTTAGAAGTGCCGTTCATTACAGGCGCTGTAGGCAACAAAAAGTCAAAACGATCATCAAGTCCACCCGTAGATCCGCCGCAGCATCCTGCATTGGTGTTTGACCTTGTTGATTGCGTATGGATCGTAACAAAAGCCGAATTATTGTTCCATGCACCCGGCATGTTGATTGGGTCATAAAACTGATGCGAACAGGATGAGCCGGTCAATAAGATCCACGCCGGTTCCTGGTTACTGTAAAAATTAAAATCGCCTCCAATTATTAAATTTTCATTTTGAGGGATGGAAGAAATATAATTGCAGAATGCGCTGGCCTCAGCATAGCGATCGTTGGCATCTGCTGATGTGTTGCTAGCTTTTAAATGCGCGCTGAATAAATGCAGATAAGCAGTATCTCCTGCGGAAATAACGTGATAAATTCTGTAATGAGAAATATCTCTTAAGGTTGTACTGATCTGTGCCTGGGATTTTAATTTTATTTTTTGCGTATTGTAGAATAACATGTTGTCAGTATCTGGTCCATTGCTGAAAACAGCCCTGGCGAAAGTAGCGTAACCCGCAGCGTTCATTCCACTGTCCAGCAACAATTGCGCGCCGGAACCATCGATCAGTTCAGATATAATAAGGACGTCCGGCTGAAAATGCGAAACAACAGTGCGTAAATCGAGATAACGCGTTTTATTGTTATCAGTTGATGTATAGTTCAGAACATTGTAAGCCATAACCCGCACTATCGTCTGGGCTTTCACACTTACTGCAGCAAATAATACCAGGGCAAGCAGCATAGGTATTGTGCGGAAGAATTTTTTATTCATGGCTTTTCCTCTTTTCAATTTAAAAGGAAAATCCCTTCCGTTAACCAGAAGGGACCTCCAACAATGCGATTCAACAATTAATTATTGATAATAAGTTTCGCTGTACGAATTCCTTGCTTTGTAACAAGCTGAACAAAGTAAACTCCATTATCAGCCATTTCAAAACTGAAATTTCCGTTAACGGAAGCTTTTTCTGTGAAGACAAGTTTACCGCTTACATCAAAAACGTTTACGACATCATTTGCAATCACATTAAGTACTGTAACATTTCCGTTTGAAGGATTTGGATACAGTTTCACTGAACCATTTGAGTTAACGCTATTGATTCCGGTTGTTACCAATACGTCAGAACTCATTCTTGGCTCAATTTTTCTTTCACTGAAAGCGTAATGAGCGGGCCCGGTAACTTCATAAACAGCGCCTACAGATGCGGTATAAGCATACATTTCATCATCAACAAAAACAGTACCGCTGCCATCATTCACTACCCATTGATTTCCCGCTCCATTACCAACAGTACAGGTTGCAGAAGAAACTTTTACAAGCACTCCTTCATAATCTTCCAAATTTGCGTTAGAAGTTGAAATTGCACTGACTGCAGGAACTGTGTTGCCTGAACTAACTTTAATAAAGCTCGCCACGTTCTTTAACTCTGTAAGATTAAAATATTCGGTAACAAGAGCTGTGAAAGTAACGCTGTCGCCAATGGCAAGTGAAGGCGCATTTGTGGCGTCAAATACATATACGCCTGTCCACGGACCTGTTCCGCTTTGCACCCAATATGCAGACGCGTCAACTGCAGTTACAATTCCCCCTGTACTTACAGTTTGATTGTTATAAGGTGAATCTCCATTCCCCGCAGTGGTATACTGGATCTGGTAAATACTATAAACCGGCGTTGATATAGCGGTTACTACAAAGCTGTCAACTTGTAATTGATCCGCACCTACAGTTGATTTTACTGAAAGAATAAAGCCAGCTGTCGCAGAAGTTGAATCTGCTGTTATTGTTTGCGTATACTGAGTCCACGCAGTTGAATTAACGCTGTTATAAGTTGCATAAGCGTAAGCGGTAACGCCTGTTCCGCCATCCCATATTCCCGCGCGAATATCGCCTTGTCCCTTCGCCCAATATTCAACCTGGTAAGTTTGTCCGTTTGTAATAGAAACAGATGTGGTGGTTAAACGTTTATGCGACGCAGTTGAATTAATAAACTTCGCGGCACTGTTACCATAAACTGATCCGCCAGTTACCTGCACCACGGAGTCTGTATGAAAACTGGTAGCTCCAGTAGTGAGAAATCCATCCGGATCATTGTTCGTCCAGTTCTCAAAACTCGTACTGAAAACAACCTGCGCCTTTGCCGATAACATTAAGGCTAAAGCAAAAATGGTAAGTAAAGATTTAGTCATTTTATTTTTTGTTTATTGTTTGAAAATTTAATTCTCCTGCACAATTATTTCATCAATCTCCCATGTTTTTCCATCGTTCGCTGTACCTGTGTATTTAAACGCGACACGCGTATTTGTAGTTTTATAGGCAGA
>CBIHPU010000501.1:0-3307 GCA_966211935.1 uncultured bacterium
CTCCAAAGCCTTCTGCATTGTTCCGAATTCTGTGAAAGGAGTCTGAATGATCAATTCATCTGTTTCATCATCCCAGGTAAATTCCTCCGCTCCGTAATCAATAAATTCCAGTTCAGTGTCGTCTTTGGATAATCCCTTTCCGTTTATCTTAAACATACCTTTTCGTTCGAACATAAAACTCACAGATCCGCTTTTTCCCAGTTCTCCATCGTTACGGTTAAAGTACATCCGCATATTGGCCACTGTCCGTGTTGGATTATCTGTTGCGGTCTCAACAAGAATAGCTATCGCATGAGGTCCATATCCTTCATAAACTACTTCCTCGTAATTGGAAGTGTCCTTATCCGTTGCGCGTTTAATTGCGTTTTCTATTCTATCGTTGGGCATATTGATAGCCCTGGCATTTGCAATTACCTGGCGGAGGCGCGCATTGTTGCCCGGATCTGGTCCGCCTGATTTAACTGCGATAACAATTTCTCTTCCGATTTTAGTAAACGCTTTTGCCATTTTGGCAAAACGGGCGAACATTTTATGCTTCCGTTTTTCAAAAATCCTTCCCATAAATAAAAAAATTAATTTGTAAGCGAAATAATTGGGAAAACAAACTTACAAAATGCTTTTACAGCTTTTGGCGCCTGTTGATAAAAAGAAAAAGTGACTCAGAAGGTGAGGCTGATATTCACGCTCGGCAGAATTGGAAGCTGATTAACTTTTTTCCCTGTTGTGCGTGAACGATAGAAAATATTTTTACGGTTATACGCGTTTGTTGCTCCGGCGGTAACTTCAAGCGTATTTTTTTCTGTCCAGAAAAACTTGTATTTCATATTAACATCCAGCCTGTGATAATCAGAAAGGCGGGCGCTGTTAAGTTCTCCCGGAATGTATCCTAACGAACCATTCATTCCGTTAAAATCTATACCCGCGTTGTTGTTGGTGTTTATTGCAGGATAATATCCCTGCGTAGGAGTGAAAGGAAAACCTGAACCATAATTCCAGCGCGCGTTCACTTCCCAGTTCTTGCGTTTACCGAAAGTATAGGAAGCCACCAGGTTAACATTGTGACGACGATCAAATACCGGAACATATTCACGTATTCCATCCCAACGCTGGTTAAACGTAAGAGAATATATGAGCCACACGTAATAATTTTTTCTGTCATACTTGATCACAAAATCGCAACCTCTTGCCCATCCTGTTTCAACAACAAAATTTTTCTTCTGATAATCGGGCTTACTGTAATTTTCTGGTGTATCATCATAGATCTTGTCACGATTCAGGTTTGTAAGCTGCGTGAAATATTTCTGATAAGCTTCCACCTTCATCTCAAAATTCTTGATAACATCAAATTCAAATCCGGCCATAATATGATTTGATTTCTGCAACCTGTGTTTTATCGGCCTTACTGTTCCGTCCTGCTCGGTAAAATCGGTTGGTATATTGTCATCACCTGAAAGGAAACCATAAAACAGGTTCACCACATCTCTATCCGAACTGGCACTGATAAGATTCTGTGAATAAAATCCCCCCGCTAATTTCAGGCGCATTTTTCTTGTAAAATTGTATTTAAAAGCGAAACGCGGTTCTGGAGAAAAATTAGCAAGCGAAGCATAATAATGTGCGCGGAAGCTAGGTTCAAAAACGACTTTTTTATTTTTAGTGATGATCTTTCCGGTAATAAATCCTGCCACTTCAGTTGTATTCTCGACCTGCGTGATCTCCCGGTTTGCCTCGTTTCTCAATGTAAAATCAGTCTTGTAACCGATCATCTCAAATCCATATTTCACTTCATTTTTGCCGATGAAATTTGTAAATCTGAACCCGGCATTGAATCCATTAATGTCACTGTGACGGCTTGGGATGGTGTCATCATTTTCCGTTACGTCAATACCATACTGAGAATACGCGACATTTCCCTCTACGAGGACATTTGACGCGGCAGGAATCAAAACAAAATTGCTTCCTCCACCCGATGACTTCCAGTTAAATTCAGCTATGCCATCATAAACAACTTTGTCATTAAAATGAAAACCAAAAAAATTAGCCTTGCTTCCGTTCACTGAATTGAAAGAAAGTTTTCCATAATAATCATTAAAGCTGAATGGCAATCCAGTTCCATTCGTATCAACATAAGGATAAAGTACTTTTGATGTGGCAGGAAGATACGATGTCTTTGCTGTAAGCAGGAACGAAGAACTTCCCTGTCCGTCTTCTTTCAGCTTCTTCAGCGGTCCTTCAACCAAAGCTTTCGCTCCGAAGGGAGATCCCGCTATTTTCCCCGCTATTCTCTTCTTATTTCCGTCACGCGTAGTAATGTCCATTATAGAAGAAACGCGTCCGCCGTACTCTGCGCCAAAAGCTGCCGAATAAACATCTGCATTCCTGATGATATCGGCGTCAAAAACGGAAAACAAACCTATTGAGTGAAAAGGGTTATAAATGATCATCCCATCCATCAAAACTTTATTCTGCACCGGAGAACCACCACGAATGTACAATTGTCCGCCCTGGTCACCGGTAAACACCACACCCGGAAGTACCTGTAAATATTGTGCAAGGTCAGGCTCACCGACCGAAGGTAGTTTTGCCAATTTAACCGGGTCAATATTTTCCGGGCGCAGAGGATCTGTTTCTTTCTGCTGCTGTTCTCCACTCACATTCACCATTTCAAGTGCAACTGCGGCTTTAGGAACAAAAAATTTCTTATTTACTATTTCATTCGCTTTAACTGAAACAGTTTCCGCGAAGGAAGAATCATGATCCAACGACTGAACTTTTAAAGTATACGAACCCGCGTTAAGTTTTGTAATTGAAAAAAATCCATCCACATTGGTTTGCACACCGTAATTTGTTCCCTGAAGAAATACAGTTACAAATGAAAGAGGCTCACCTGACTCCTTATCATAAATGAATCCACGTATATTTCCATTTTGAGCAAAAGCCGAAATGCAAAGGAGAAATACAGCCAACGAATAAACTTTCCGCATATGAATTTTAAAGGTGCAAATTTATAATTTTTATATAGCCGCGCTGTTAAAGACTGATAAGTGGGTAAAAGGTGCTTATAACTGGTTGAGACGTTGTATGAAATTCTTTACAAGATTATTAGCAGCAGAATGCGGACTGATTTTGTCGTTCAGCACCAGCTCATAGAGAATCTTGAGTTCTTTCTGCATTGTCGCGTCCTGCATGAATGAAGAAAGCAGAGATTCCTGCAGTGTTTTATTGAACCAATACAGGTTCTGGTTCTGTCTTTTTACCTTGAAATGCGATTTTACTGTATGATGCCTGTGAAATTCTTCAATGATGT
>CBIHPU010000502.1:0-3301 GCA_966211935.1 uncultured bacterium
ATATAAATTGAAAGCCGTGCATTTAGTACGGCTTTTTTTTCAGGACGAAAAGATGCGATAAACTGTAAACACTAAATAAAAATTTTCTGCGTAAACGTGTTTTTCTTATCTGTTATTCTGATCAGGTAAATACCGTCCGCGCACCTGCTGAGATCGATTTCATTTTGAATTGCTGAAAATATTTCATGACGACAAATTATTTTTCCTTCGAGAGAAACTATTTCAACCGTAAAGTCTTTTTTCTCTGGAGCAAGGATGGAGATTTTTTTTCTGTCAGCAGCGCTGTTAGATACTTTGTAATTGTCCACTGCTGATTGCTCTGAAATTCCTACGGCGTCTCCAGCTGTTACCTGAATATTGTCAAGATAAAACCTCAGATTGGAATAGCTGCTGCTGTAATTCAGAACATGAAACTGTATGCTGAAGTTGCTGCCAGTATATCCTGAAGGTATATTGATCGCTTTAAAATCCCATGGATTTATATTGTTCCATGTTCCTAATGTAAAGGCAGGATTTCCATTTTGATTTAAAATCAGTTCAATTGAGAATGTCGCCAAAGAGTAGGGGTTATAGGCATTCATCCAGAACGACACATATTTTGGTCCGGCGCTAAGTGTAAAAGACGGACTTTCGAGTCTTTCATTTATTCCCAAGGAAAGCATGCCGGAGCCCGCATATGGACTTATGGAATTTTCCAGTCCAACTAAGCTGCCTTCATTATACCATCCTGTACCTAACGGCCCTTCAAAATCCTGAGAGACCAGAATTTGTGAATTCAGTTTATGGCCCAGAAACATAAACAAGAAAATTATAGTAATGATTTTTTTCATTGGAGAAATTATTGGTTGAACCAAAATTAATTAAATATGCCATTTATAAATCTGGTACGCGCTTATTTTGTGCGATAATTGGGAGGAACATTTTCCTTTGTTATTATTTAAGTAAAAGAAGTCAGCAATCGACTTGTAATGCGTGCCTGTGTCTTGTTATCACACCTTTGCCGACGCGCGTTGTTTTGTGTGAATGAAAAAGAGGGAACTTCTTCTTTGTTCTGGAAATTCGCTCATTACGCTTAAACGGCTGCAATACTACCTCGCTTCATTCGGGAAAGGAGTAGGAGAGAAGAAGAAGTCCTGTCATGAATGATTTGTTCAGCGATTGCTGTAGATTTGGAAAGTTTCATATTCGGTTAAAAAAAACAATAGTGTAGGCAAAGGCGGAATACCTTCTTTACTATTTGTAATTAAAAAAACTCCCACAGTATGATCAATCGATGCAATACTATCAGCTTCATTTGGGAAAAGAGTATGATAAAGGAAAAAATTTTTTGCGATACCAGCGAGGGATTGAAATTCTTCTTTTGTATTACATAAATTTTTTTTTCAGTTCAATTAATGAATGTTTCCAGTTCTTGAATTAATTTATTCAAGCTGCCAACTTTCAATCTAAGATTAATATATACATTTGTGAAATCCAAAGCATCAATCGTTCTTTGAATTGACGCTTCATTTTTCTTATATCTTTTGTTTACGAGTCGATAGCAATTATCCAGATCATTAGCAGGAGCTTCCCGCTCCTGCATGTTGTCAGTTGCAGGATCAAAACTCAGATTTTCTTTTATTAAATGAATAGTAAGTTTGTTGTCAATCTTCGGAAAATGAAAAACTTCTGAAAGAAACCAAGCCTCGATTTCCATTATACTTAACAAGAAATCAATTGGTATTGGTTTTTGTGGAATTCTGCAATAAAGTCCTTCGTTTAATTTTGTAACGTCTTCCTTTTTTAGTGGAAAAACATCTCGTAAGCCAATTACTTTTGAATATCCCGTTCTAATTAACTTTTCACGATTCTCCATAATATATGACTTGATATTTGCGTCTCCGCCACAGTCATAGATTAAAATGTAATATTTTGTATCCGATGTAACATCAGCAGCTGTAATTGAAGTGAAACTATGTTTAACCCGAGTACCTCCTTGAATTTTAGAGATCTCAATAGCAATATGTTTTTTTCCAAAAAGTTCGGTAATTAACCTGGAAAGAAACAATGATTCTGTGAGGCCTTCAACAAAAAATGCGATTCGTTTCATACAGCGGAAATCCTAGATTTCTTTTTGAAATCCTGTTTTGAAGAAGCCGGTGGAAAAGAAATCAAAATTATTTAAACCAGTAAATTTAAAATCCTCAAAAACTTTAGGTGAATTGCGAATATTATAGTAGTTTACATTACTGCCAGCTCGGTCAATTAACTGCCAATATTTAAGATCAACCGAATTCATGACGAACCGATCATTGGTTGACATGAATAATTGAATATCGTTAGATTTATTTTCTACCTTCTCAATAAGTAACTTAATAAGTTCTGTTGAACGTTCATAATCTAAGCCTTCTCCAATATCATCAATGAGAACACATCCATGTATTTTTTCGAGTTCATAAAAATTGAAATGTATAATAATTGATAACGCTCTAAACATTCCCGTTGACATATCATTTTGATCAGTTAAACAAACAAGATCTTTTTCCTGAACTCTGATGCCAATAATTTCGATGTTCGGATTATTTACTTCAAGCCCTACACTAATTAAACTTCCAAGTTCAATCTTAGTAATATTATAACCTATCTTGTTGAAGTCGGCAATAATTTTTGTAGTGAATTTCTCGCCATATTTTTTGCTGCCACGACTGAATGTGTCAATAACCTTTTCAGTTGCCTTTAAATCAAATTCCAATTCAGTTTTTCTAGACAAATCCCTGAAGCCAAGATGATCCTTGCCTAAATGTGTATTAAAGAAGAATGCTCGAACATGATTTGCCCAAAAGTTTAAAGACTCGAGGTAAGGATATTGTTTTTCATCTCTTCGATTTACTTTTAGCTCATTGGCAGGAATTTTAAATTCATGCGTGTGGCCTGTCGCAGATAAGATAGTACCGCTACCGTCTGATTCGCGATTAATATAAACTTTTCCATCAATTTTCAGAATTTCCTTTATTACTTGCGTGTTTTCATATTTGAGTTCTAAATTCAATTCTTTCCCTTCATTATTAACGAAAGAGACATTGTAATTTCCGGTTGAAAAGGGTAATTTATTATTCTCTGCTAAAATTGTTGAAAGCCCATTAATTATCGCAATTGTTTTTGATTTACCAGATGAATTTTTACCAACTAACAAGTTTATTTTTTCAAAATCGACTTCGGTGACACTCCAGCAACGAGAATCACCTTCATATTGTTTGTAAACTATTTTTTTAATAATCATGTTTTGACGAGGTTGGATGAAACAAAGATAAATAAATAGTAG
>CBIHPU010000503.1:0-3289 GCA_966211935.1 uncultured bacterium
GGAGTAAAAATATAGATCCTGTCCTTGTAAATGTTCTGTCCGTTAAGCAGCAACTCCTGGTTACCATACAGCTTCATCACATACATGCTTACGCTGTTTATTGCCGCGACCCAAACTTCCACGTCTGACGCTAATTGTTCTACGTGATAGTGTTTGATGTTCTGATTCGTATTTTCCTTTTTATTGTTGATGACCAACAATTCTTTTATGTCAGCAAAATTCTCAGTTTTATCTTCCACAAAACTCTTCAGCAGCGCAAACTCATCCGCGGGAATATTAAACGTATCGGCAACAGTGGAAACGAACTCCAGTTCCTGTTCAGATATTTCAAAAGAAGAATAAATAAATTCGAGAAGACGAATAAGCACAACCACTTTCTGAGGTTGTTCCAGCTCTTTGTTGATCTCAGTACAGATCTTTAAAACCTTAACGGAATTTAGTGATGTACGTTTAGCAGAGCCGTCTTTTTTCTTGGAAACCTGGTGGTGAGATTCCAGGTAAGTGTCAAATACTTTAAGATATTGATCAACCAGCTCCTGATTAAGTTGTTGCTTAAGAAAAGACTGAACAATATTTCTCCCTGTGTTTGTAACGCCATCAACACGCGCAATAATGGCGAACATCTGCATAAGGGCCCTTAATATCCTTTCACTCATTTTCTATTGGTGTTTTCCTGCGCTAACAGCTCGCAATTTAAGTAAAATACTTTGCTTTTTCAGTATTGGTACAAATGAAAAAGCACGGCCAAATCAACCGTGCTTCTAAAATGCCTAATGCGTTTATTTCATGCCCGCCTGCTTGAAGCCAATAAGGAGGACGGCGCAACCAGAACCTGAAAATTTCGAATCCAGATGAGCCTCAATTGTTACCTGGACAGTTGATTTTACCTTAAAATCCCAATAAGGTGAATTCTGGTAATCAGCGTTGGTAAAAAGAATGTTTGCGGGGTCAGCCTGATCTTTAATAGTAAATACAAGATTTCCATCTGTAGTGCCGCTGCATGCCGCTATACGGTAAGTTGTTTCTCCAAAAAAAGTAGTTTCAAACTGTGCAGTTTCACTTGAATTAAGCAAAAGCGCACGGTACTGCTGTCCGTCAGAAATAAATGTTGAAATGATATGTCGCGCACAAAGATTCGCAATGGTATCGCAAACCTGCGCGTTAACTTTGTTAACTGCAAAAACCGATAAACAAACTGACGCGGCTATTATAAATTTCTTTTTCATGTGTATATTTTATTGTTTTAATTCGGTCACATGGAATACGCCATATTCATTTTGATTTGTTTCATAAAGAATATGGCTATTTCATAAGATCTTTTATTAATTGCTGATTAATTAGGCTTTTTGCGCGCTGATTATCCACTCGCGGATTGACTTGATCTTCTCGGTGATCTGAGCGATCTGCTCATCCGTTACAGTTACGTCTGTGTGGCTGTTAATTGTTGTCACTTTATTCAACGCGTCAGTTTCTGGTTTCTCATAAACATAAGTGAACTTAACTCCCTCATAAACTTTTGAAAGGTCTTCCAGCTTTTCCCTCAGCTGTTCATATTCCTTTTCTTTAAACTGGCCTAAAAGTTTCACTATACTTTCAAGCGCATTCTTTTGATAAGCAATACGCATTTTAATTTCATTATTTGGCTTATCTTTATTCACCTGCGCAGCAAAATTCAAACTCTCTATCCAGCCACCAGTTAATATCAGCGAACTTACCTGGCTCCTGTCGTTATTCTTAAGGAATGCGTCAGATGAACGGTAAACAACACCAACAAGTACCAACAAAGAATCTTTCTTATTGATGTTATCGTTGATACGTTTCATTGTCTGCGTATCAAACGCGTTTGAAATTCCCAACGCGTCAGAAAGTTTCCTGGACTGATTAAGATATTTCAACTGCTCAGCAGACTGACCGTACATTGTTACATAACCAAGGTCAGCTCCAAAAACACCCAGGTTCAACCCCTGGCTGAAGGCATCTTTATATTCATCTGCCGTGTGGTTACTGATAACAGCGTTATTAAATGGCGCCCCGCTTTTCTGAACGAGCATTGACGTCTGCACGGGTGATGGAATTGAAAACAACTGACCACCGACGTTAAGCACGGTAGTTTTTGCAGTATCAACATCTGATTCCTGCAGATCCTCGCCGCTGCCATTTCCATCTTTTCCAGATGGTCCGCACGCAACAAAAAGCATTGCACAGGCAACTATAGATAGTGCTTGTTTGCTTAGTCGTATATAATTGAATTCCATAAGTTTATTATTGACTTTTAGAACGATTTAAACTCGTGCAAGTAAGCAAAAAAAAATGAAACTGCAAAAATTGCCATTCGTCCGGTCATTCGGGCAAATCGCGGATACAAACACCGGAAAATAAATTTTGATGCAAGTCAAAATGTTCATTCCTTTGGCGCAAATCCAAAAAAATGAAACAGACTTCAATTATTTTTCTCCTGTTCTTTATTACGGGCCTAAACTTCGCGCAAACACCCGCGTTTACTCAAACCACAATTGTCAGCGGATTGCAATATCCGGTTGCGTTTGATATAGCTGCAGACGGACGATACTTTCTAACTCAGAAAGGTGGCAACAGTGCGGGCGCGTGCGCAAACGGGTTAATAAAAGTTTATGACGCCAATGGTGTTTTCCTGGCAAACTTTTACGACCTGAGCGATTCAGTGCAATGTGATTTTGAAAGGGGACTTCTTGGAATTTGCCTCGATCCGAATTTCCCTACCAACCATTTTGTTTATGCTTATTATAATCACTTATATGGTGGTGATGAAAGGATAAGAGTTATCAAATTCACGGAAGCGTCCAACCTGGGTACAAATCCTCAGATAATTCTGGATATTGATGTTTCAAATAGCATTAACGGAAATCACGTTGGCGGAAATGTACAGATGCACGCGTCAGAACCGAATAAGATTTACGTTTCAATCGGAGATATTGCAACGCAGGCAAACGGGCAAACACTTACTGATCCTTATGGAAGTTTTCTTCGCATTAATACTGACGGAACAATTCCAACAGATAATCCTTTTTATGATGATGGAAATCCGGCAACAGGAAACGACGACAGGATCTGGTCATATGGACACAGAAATCCATTCGACTTTACTTTCAGCGCAATCAATGATTCCTTGTATTCTTCTGAAAACGGATTAAATACGTGGGATGAAATGAATATGATCCATAAAGGCGCCAATTATGGATGGAACACCTGTGAAGGCTTTTTCAATCAGGGTTCCACTACTACCAATTGTACATTAGGCGGATCAATACTT
>CBIHPU010000504.1:0-3271 GCA_966211935.1 uncultured bacterium
AGAAAGATAAAAAGGTACCAGGTTAATCCAGTCACAACCATCTATATCGAAACCGAAAACTACCTCATCTATATTTGACAAAAGCGCGTGACTCTTTTTTTCAGCATCATTGAGTTTCTTTTCATACATGACCCGCTCAGATACATCACGGGCGCTACCAAAATAGGATATCACTTTTCCGTTCACGTTAATATCAGGAGTGATCTTATCCTCAAACCATTTATAATCGGCGCTGCGGGGATTTTTTAATCTGTAAATACGTGTAACAGGCATTTTCTCAAATACACATTTACAGGTAGTCGATAAAACTGTTTCATAATCTTCCGGATGAATCAAGCTTGCCAGTAAATTACCGTTCTCACGTATAGCTTCTGCCGGCACTCCAATAATTTCTGCTGAATTAGGACTCATATAAAATACTTTTCCCCCCATAAACTTCCCGCCCTTTACGTCAACGGCATAGTGCACTGCGTCTATATTGGAAAGTAGCAATTGTAACTTTTTCTGTTCTTCTTTCTCCTTCAGCTGGTTCAGATACTTCTCTGATATGTCAACAAAAATTCCCAGGTAGCCGTTTATGCTTCCGTTCTCAGAAAAAATCGGACTTATTTTATAATCTGAATAAAAGCGCTGATTATCTTTCGTGATTCCCGCAAACGGCTCAAACTCTTCTGTTGATGCGGCTAAAAAGTCACTTAAATTCTGAATACGTTTAGAAGTACTTTTATCCCAATAATCCTGAAGACACTTCCGTTCTTTTTTCATTTCTGCAACAGTATTAAACCGCCACATTTTTAATGCTGCTTCATTAGCATATACAATTTTCCCTTTAGTATCCGTAATCAAAATTGCATTCAGGGAATTCTGAAAAACAAACTCATAAACACGATTAGTGCGTCTTAGTTCACTGGTTTCCGTAACATCCTGCACCGTTCCAACCATCCGTACCGGATTACGTTTCCGGTCAAAATGAACCACACCTCTTTCAACAACGTACTTCACTTTTTTTTCAGGGGTGATAAGACGATGTGACACTTCGTATGGAACTCTATTTGTCACTGAATCTTTAACTGCATTCTCCACCATGGTCCTGTCGTCCGGATGAATACACTCTAAAAATTTGCTATAGGTAGGTTTGAATCTGCCCTTTTTCAGTTCAAAGATTGAGTAAATCTGGTCAGACCAGAATAACTCATTTGTTGTTACTATCCACTCCCAGTGACCAATTTTGCCGATTGACTGCGCTTCTTTCAGCCGGTCATACATCATTTGCAATTTCTCATTTGAGCGGATCAATTTCGTCTTCTCATTCACCCTTTGTCTTTTTACTTCTCTTTTCATTTGAAATCGCGAACACTAAAGTGTCATTATAAATTTTAAAATTTACGTTTATGCTATGTACAGAAATTATTTAAAGTCAAAATAATTTCATTGAGGTGAAGCATTGCGTCTACTTCCGTAATATTTTTTACCGCTTCAGGCATAGTTTTCACCTCACATTCGTCCGGGTGCTGAATTATTGTTTTCCCGCCACGCAGTTTCACTTCTCTCATTCCATATGCGCCATCACGGTTGGCGCCGGAAAATATAATCGCAAGTAAAGAACAACCGTAAATTTCGGCAGCTGAAAAAAAAGTGAGGTCAATTGATGGCCTCGAATAATTAAATTGTATGTCTACCGAAAGCCGAATTGTTTGACGGGAAACAATCAGCATATGATAATTGGGAGGAGCAACGTAAATCCTGTTACCGGATATCCGTTCTCTATCATTCGGCTCACAAATATACTTATCAAAACAGTTCGATGTTTAATCAAAATAGTTGTCATTTAAATATTTGTTACGGTGCATGGTGATAAAAATGGGAAAACTGAAATCCGGTTTAAGATTCTTAATTAATTGGCATACCGGGTGAAAACTCCCGGCGGAACCCCCAATTATAACAGCTTCCGGTTTAAAAGAATCTTTTAACAAACTGCTTTTATTTTTTTTGATAAACACGATGGAGATTATTATAAGTATCGAACATTTCACTGTTCGGTATATAATTCAATGTCTCTTTTTTGCCTAAAGCAAGAAGACCACTGTTAAACAAGCTGTCATTAAATAATCTGATGACCCGACCCTGCAATTCCTGATCAAAATAAATCAGAACATTCCTACACAGAACCAGATCGAATTTAGAGAATGCTTTTCCGTTAACAAGATTGTATTTCCTGAATGTCACATATCGCAAAAGGTTTTTGTTAAACTGATAAGCGTCTTCGGAAGTTTTTGTAAAATAACTCATCAACGAACCTGAACTCAATGAAAGTTGTATTTTCTGGTTGCATTGTTCAATTTGCTTTTTGCTGATATAGCCGGATGATGCCCGCTCAAGAACCTGCAGATTAATATCTGTCGCAATCAACCTTGTTTTCTGAATCAAGCCAGATTCCTGTAATAAAATTAACATAGAAAATACTTCTTCTCCCGTGGAACAGCCGGCATGCCAGATACGCAATGTGGGCACTTTTGGTGCAAGCTCAATTAACAGTTCTCTCAGGTATTCCCAGAATTCCAGATCGCGAAACATCTCGGTAGTATTAACTGTCAATTCCTCAATAACCCGATTTATATTCCCTTCCTTTCTCTGCATAAAAAGCCTGAAATCCTTACTGTCATTTATTTGAAATAGGTTATATATCCTGGCTAATCTTCTTCGTAATGAAGTGCGCGAGTATCCCGAAAGATCGAACCCGTACTCACTACTCAGAATTTCAATAATTCTCGTAATCTCTAACTCCGCAATAAATGGCTCTTCCTGATTCATATACTAATTTATATTTACTCTCAGGTTTTCAACCTAGGCTTTTTAATCTAATTTGATTAATATAAATGGAGTAGGTCTCAACGCTCAGAACCGTTGTTTCGACTTATTTGTTAACCCCTTCTCATTTTCGTTTTTTGTATGATTCATGGTTTTCTCCGTTTGCAATCATAAAGGTGGTACAGGCAAGACTACAACTGCGCTAAATCTTGGAGCAGCGCTGGCAAAAAACGGAAAACGTGTTTTGCTGGTAGATCTCGATCCACAGGGAAGCCTGACTTATTCTTTAGGACTGGAAAACGAGAAGACTGAGGGTGCTGATAATCTAATAAGCATTCTATTAAAAGAAAGTCACGCAAGCCTGCCTGTTGTGCATTCATCCAATCTATTTATAGTGCCAGGCGGACTATCCTATTATGATAGAGAAATCGATCTTAATAGTTTTTCACAGCAACATCGCTAT
>CBIHPU010000505.1:0-3271 GCA_966211935.1 uncultured bacterium
AGGATGTGTTTTTAGGTTGTGAAGATGATTGCGTTATAGTTGGTTTATTTGATTCTGGCAATGGTGTAAATTCCTTAAAATCATTTGCTGATTCTTTCTCATGGAAGAACAGGTAATATGCGCCAACACCAAGGGCAATAACGCCAAGACCAACACCTGCGTAGATCAATACTTTTTTCTTTGTGTTCGTCTGCGTAGTTGCAGAACGATTCTGCAAAGCAGGTTTACTACTAATCTTTTCTCGCTTCATGTCAGGCAGGTTTTTTCTTAATCATATCTCTCCAGGAAAAATCAAAGTATCCTAAGTCCTCGTCCAGCTCCTGAGCTAATGGAACTCCGTATTCAATTCCGTAAGCGGCAGAAGTGAGCGACCACATGCGCTGGTTTGGTATTTCAGTCAGCACTTGCCTTATTGCATCTTCGTCAGTGGCGGGCATACCCAGCACCTTGTAATTCATTGCTGCATTTAACCTTCTTGCATACATGAAGGCTTGCTTTTTTATAGCATCGGAAGTGAGCGGTTGTCCTGACTTTTGCGGTTTTGCCGTTAGTATGCTTTGCATTTCATACAACTCAGAAGTAGTCAGTTCTTCTTCCAGGTCTTCAAACAAATTGCGTTTGCTTCCTGTTAGTTCCCAATATTTTTGCGCCACCTTATCAAACATTTCTCTTGATGGCAGTTGAACAAAAATTCTTCTCACTGCTTCCACATCAGTTCCCCATAGTCCATCGTTGTCGAATGCCATTTTAAAACGCTTCGCAAAATTTTCGGGCGTGTTATCTGAGAGCGTTTCCTTTTCTGCTTTTAATCTTCTTCTCTTGCGAATATTTGAACGAAGGAAAAAATATCCGATTGAAGTAACCAGGAGTGCGCTACCAACATAAATTGCGTAGCGAATGATCTTCCTGTCTGTCTCATTCAGTACGCTTTCTTTTTGCCGAAGCGTATCATTTCCATTTGCCGGAACTCCATCGGGACTACCTTGGTTCCTTACTCTTTGCGCAGAAGCATGAGTTAATGCCTGAGTTTGTCCTAAACCTTTGTTGTATTTTCTTTTCCTTCTTGACATTTAGGAAATACTTTTCCTCTTACAGCTAATTGCCGTTCAATCATTCTTCAATAAATCACCGAGCTATTTAACCGAGATGCTGTTTTATCATCGCAAACTTTGCAGGGTTATTAATGATCTGCTTTACTTTGCGTATTTCTTCAATCGTGAGCTTACTTACAATACTTAAAGCAAGCTGCATTTTTTCATCCGCCTCACTCTGAGAGTTTGCAGGAACTTCAACTTCATATTCAAATTTTCTCATCCTGTTTAGGCTTTTGCTTTAAAAAATTATCTACGTGTTTGTGCGTGGAATAGAGCGCGTGCTGGTTATTGCGAAGTTTGTCCAAAAGGCGCATGAGCGATTCAAGTTCCTCACCTGCGAAACGATTTTTAAGATCGCAGAGCAATTTAAAATATCCGGCGTCTGCTTCTGATATTTCAATTTTCTCTCCCTCCGGAATTACTTCTTCTTCATCACGCTCCTCATTTTTTCTTTTGCAGGTAGCTTCCTGTTCGGGTGAACCTTGCAGAGTTTGTGCTTTGGAAGGGTTTACAATTGACACAAGTTTTTCACCGAGCAATCCTACAATCTGACCGACGGCAATATTTCCTCCGTCTTTTAGTCTTTGACATTCCGTCTCCAGGTCATCTATTTCTTCCTGCAACTCTTGCTTTTCCTCTGTCAGCTTTGCTATTTTATCATTAAGACCTTTGATTGTAAATTCTGCCTCCAGTTGTTTAAGCTGATCTTGTCTCCAGCTTTCAGGGGATTGAACCTGCGGCAATCCGTTCAAGGTATTATTAGAAGAAGAATTACCATTCAAGTGAAAGAAAAACTTATCCGCGCTGGTTGTGCCTCCGCGATACATAATGATGGTTACAGTTTTTGTTTCTGGTGAAATAAAACTTTCGTAGCTATTGAAAAGGGCCGGATCGGAATTTCTGGGCACTGCTTTAAAATCATCTACCTTGATCTCATAATCTTGCTTCTGACCAGTTTCCTGTCCACGCAATATGCGCTGGTAAAGATTTTCAATTTTTTCCGCGTCATAAGGCGCGTTGGAAATATTCGATGCCATGTTAGATAGTTTTATTTACAGGAATAACTTGAATAAATAGAACCGCTATTGTTCTTGGGTCTTTGTTTATCACTGCAATTTTTCCCCTGTGTTCGTACTGCATTTCGTTTATTGCAAAGTCTCCGATATCGTATATTCCTGCCTTGCTCTTTACAATTACTAGGGAACCGGGATCAATCAACAGATACAGTTCATTGTTTGCTTCTATGATCTTTGTTTTTGCGCCATCAATCTGAAAATGTCTCCACCGGATTAAATAGTCGTCTCCGAATCCGAGTTCTTTCATCCTGCGAGGTATGTAGTCAAGAGCAAACTCAACGGTCATTGCAATCCTGTTTTAAATTTTTTCTTTCGTACCTCAGATACAATACCACCCTGTACGCTTCAGGCAGATCTCCCGCTGCTGCGCCGCCCAGATCAGAATTACTTTCCAGGTATCCTTCCATTATTTTCCCAGTGATTGCAATGTTGGTTTCAAAATATTCCCGTCTTTTACCAGCGAGAAACACATTGCTTACGCTTTTGAAAATGCCATCAAGTCCCATCAGTTCATTGTGCTTTGCTGTTTCTAAAGGAAAAGCATCAATAAAAAACACATCGCCTTTTGCCGGAATTGAAAGCGTTAATGCAGCCAGATCGCCTTTGCTTATTGTTGCATTGTTCGTTATTGCAATTCCTGTTATGCAGTCCACATCTTCGGGATGCTTTACCTGAAAACGAATTTTTTCCTTCTGCTTATAAACAGGAATTACAACAACTTTATATTTGCGCTTTAATTTCATCAGCACTCTTCTTCGATCCTGGAATAGATATAAAGGCGAACTCTGTACGGAGTGAATGCAGCGGAAGGGTGTTCACTGTCCACGTATTCCAATTCTACTTTCCTGTTTCCCGGATCGATCTCCTCCCCAAGAGAAATGATCCTTTCATTCACGGGAACGTTTAATCCCTGCATGAGCATTTTGCTTTCGTATCCTTCCGGGTAGATTTCTTTTTCTGCAATGGTGATCTTTTGCGTTCCCCTGAAATAAAGCCTGTCGTCATAGTCAGAGGAAATTGCAATGCCGATGATTTTTTTTACGTGCCTGTCAACTTCAACTGAATCTTTTATGCATACTGCTAATGAAGGCTTATTAAATA
>CBIHPU010000506.1:0-3267 GCA_966211935.1 uncultured bacterium
AGCTTGAAATTTTCGCGAATGATGTTAAATGTTCGCACGGCACTTCAACAGGTAAAGTTGATGAAGACGCCATGTTCTATTTAAAATCGAGGGGAATTGGCGAAGAAAAATCGAAGAAACTACTTTTGCACGCCTTTGCTGCCGAAGTATTGAACAAAGTAAAAAACGAAGAATTGAAAGTGGAGCTCGCTGAAAAACTGGAAGTGGCACTGGGAAATCTATGATTGAAACAGAAAATATTAAGCGTGTGGGATTTGATGTTCAGGAAATAAGAAAAGACTTTCCTATTCTGAAAAGAATGGTAAATGGAAAACCCTTGATCTATTTTGATAACGGTGCAACTGCGCAAAAGCCACAGGCGGTTATTGATTCCATTATTAAATTCTATACTTAACAGAACTCAAATATTCACAGAGGTGTTCACACTTTAAGCCGCGAAGCCACTGAACTGTATGAGAACGCGCGATCTAAAGTAGCTTCATTTATCAACGCATCAAATTCTGAAATTGTTTTTACACGCGGTACAACAGAATCGATCAATATAGTTGCTGAGTGCCTGCAACAGATCTATTTGAAGAAAGGCGACGAAGTGATCGTTACAGAAATGGAACATCACTCTAATATCTTACCATGGCAGCGACTGAAAGAACGATATGGAATTGAAATTAAGGTCGCGAAAATCAACCAGAAAGGTGAACTCGATCTCAAACAACTTTATTCACTGTTTACAGAAAAAACGAAATTACTGGCGCTGACGCATGTTTCAAACGCGATGGGAACAGTTAATCCGGTTAAGGAAATCATACTGGAGGCGCGCAAAAAAAAAATTCTTGTGTTAGTTGACGGCGCACAAGCGGTTCCGCATTTTAAAATTGATGTTAAAGATCTGGATTGCGATTTTTATACTTTCAGCGGACATAAGATTTACGCGCCAACAGGTATTGGCGTTCTGTATGGAAAAAGTGAATGGCTTGAGAAATTTCCGGTTTATCAATCCGGCGGCGGAACAATTAAAACAGTAAGTTTTGAGAAAACAGAGTACGTTGAATCGCCGTTGAAATTTGAAGCGGGTACACCGAACATTGAAGGAGCGATAGCGCTGGCAGCAGCTTTGAACTATATTGATGAGATAGGAATAATAAATATTGAAAAGCACGAAGCAGAGCTATTGGAATATGCTGTAAAAAAATTATCCGCTATAGAAGGTTTGAGAATTATTGGTGAAGCGAAAAACAAAGCAGGTGTAATTTCATTTGTGCTGGAAGGCGCGCATCCGTTTGACGTTGGGACGATACTGGATAAATTAGGCATTGCTGTACGTACCGGTCACCATTGCACGCAGCCGTTAATGGCTTGTTATAACATCCCCGGAACAATACGGGTTTCTTTTGCAATGTTCAATACAAAAGAAGAAATCGATAAACTTGCAGAAGGAATTTTAAAGGCAAAAAAAATGTTGTTGTAAATAGAACTGAGGGCAATGACTATTGAGGAAACAGAAAGAGAAATAATTGAAGAGTTTGAACTTTTTGGTGATGACTGGGAAGGAAAATATGAGCACGTGATCGAACTCGGAAAAGAAATGCCGTTAATTGCTCCTGAACTTAAAACAGACGACCGTTTGATAAAAGGTTGTCAGAGCAAAGTGTGGTTGCACAGTGAAATTAAAGACGGTAAAGTTTTTTATACTGCTGACAGCGACGCGATAATCACGAAGGGGCTTGTTGCGTTGATGGTGCGGGTACTGAGCGGGCATACGACCCAGGAAATCCAGAACGCAAAACTGGAATTCATTGATAAGATAGGATTGAAAGAACACCTCTCACCTACCCGTGCCAACGGACTTGTGAGCATGATAAAACAAATGAAACTGGACGCAATTGCATTAAGCATGAGGTAAAACATCAAACGATCATGAAACAGAAATCCCAGGGCTGATTTCGCTTCATGATGACAAACAACAAACGACAAACGAATAACGGATCAATGGCCGCGATAATAATAACAAAGAACACGGAACTCATGCAAAGGGTGATCGACGAGATCAAGACCTGCTATGATCCGGAGATACCAGTTGACATTTGGGAGCTAGGACTCATTTACGAGCTGGATCTGGACGAGGAAAACAACCTGAAGGTGAAGATGACATTGACTTCTCCAAATTGTCCGGTTGCAGAAACACTTCCAGCTGAAGTGGAACAGAAACTAAAACTGGTTCCCGGAATTAAAAGCGCGAAGCTTGAGCTTACCTTTGAACCACCGTGGGATAAGAACATGATGAGTGAAGTGGCGCAGCTGGAGCTGGGCTTTATGTAAAATAAAATCGTTGTTTAATTTATTGTGTGAGGAAAAGAATTGCCTGGGAGGAAAGCTGGAAAATAAGTTCGTTATTCAGAAGGACCTTTTTCAGGGAAGACATCCTTAGGGTAGACGCCCCTTATAAAAACCGTGCAAATTGCCTGAATGTGAATAAAAAAATTATTTCGCGGTGTTAATAAAAACGGGTTTGAAATTTTGCAGCATTCCTGAAAGCCATTCAAAGTAAAGCTATTTTCACAAAAGCGGATGAAATCCTGGCAAATCATACTCGGCATAATTACAGTTTCTCTTCTATCTTACGCAGGATGGTTCATTTACCGTGAATTCCGTTCGCGCAGAAAAGTTCCTTATCATAAATTATTCGAAACAAAGAAAAAAGAATACCTGGTCCGCAACAACAAATTCATTGCGTGGCTGGTGCTTGTTTTTTTTCTTTCAATTTTTTCCATTGGATTTCTTTATAAGATCACATTGATCAGCCTTCCAATGCTATTGCTGGTTCTGGTTCTGATCACACTTTCCAACATCTTCTTCTTCTACAAAAAATACAGGATCAAAGAAAAACAGGACATTGCGTTTTTATCGGTAGTAATCGGCATGGGACAGTTATCGCTGTTTCTGTGGTTGAATTTTATTCCCGTAGGAGATCATTACGAAGCTTACCACATCGTAAAAACTGAAATAGATGAAAGCACCAACCTCACAACCATATATCTGGAGAACGATAAATTTTCAGAATACTGGACAATGAGAGTTTTTGAAAGCGCGCCGAAAGGAGATACTATCGTTTATCATTTTAATGAAGGTTTAATAGGCTTTAAGGTTTACAGGGATCACATATCAAGGTGAAATAGCTAACTTTGATTTTCTGTTATATTCAATCAAAATAAAATAATTCGTTCAATTTAAATGCGTACTCTGATCCTTATTGGGTTTTTCTTTTTCAGT
>CBIHPU010000507.1:0-3262 GCA_966211935.1 uncultured bacterium
GTAAAAAATATTTTTATAACACATCAGTTATGGATCAAGAGTCCGGTAATGGAGAGAACTGCCAACTCCATGAATCATGCTTACATGAAAAATTTCAATGAGGTGTGGGTTCCTGATCTTGCAGATGATAAAGTTAATTTAACCGGTGAGCTTTCACACGATAAGAAACCTGAAATGCCGGTACATTATATAGGTATTCTCTCCAGGTTCAAAGAAAGAAAGCCAGACGCTGACAAGCCTTATCAGTTTACGTTCCTGATTTCAGGCGCCGAACCAAAAAGGACTTTATTGGAAGAAGAAGTGGTGCATTACCTGAATATTTTCAGAGGTAAATTTGCGTTGGTGCGCGGCACAGACAAGAAACTTGGATTCATTATGCGTAACCTCAATTGAGATGTGTTTGATCTTCCAGATAAAGAACAGCTTGAAAAAATTATTTCAAATTCCAGAATGATCGTGTCGAGGAGCGGATACTCGACGGTAATGGATCTTGTGAGCATGAAGCGTCCAGCATTTTTTCTTCCAACAATGGGGCAAACAGAGCAGGTTTACCTTGCCAATTATCTGAACGGTAAATATGGTTTTAAAAAGATCAGTTCCGTAGAAGAAATTTCCATTACGCCTCATACTGATCTGGACACTTCGATTGACATCTCGATCTCCTCCGAATTGTTGAACAAAGCCATTGAAAGGCTGTGATCCCATCAATAATTTCCTGTTAATTTTTTTTCGCAGATTTTAGTAACCCTTTTATTTTCTCTACGTAGAACCACGTAAAGAGGCAAGTTTAAAAAACTTCAGGCGATGTAAATAATCCAGCACAATACCGGAAGCATATATTCCCTGGTGCGTATTGTGCGTCTCTGTTCCTGTTTAGAATTTACTGCAGTGCAAACGCGCGGTCTGTTGTTTACGGCCCGGTGAATTTGTATTGTCCCGGTTTAAACGTTGAATAAAACGTGATGGATGTTCCTTGACTTTATTGATCAAAACACATAAAAAAAATTGTCATGAAAACTTTTACTTACATCTACTCAATTACAATATTGTTAATTGGCAGTGAAATTTCTGCTCAATCTTCCTTGCAGCCTGTTATTAAGAGATCGAAGTCCGCCTATGTTACAAAGATAGAAGGCAATGTTGCAGAGCGCTCCGTTGATTCGTCAATCAATTACGAGCGGGTTGAAAGGTTAGCAAGAATGCATTCATTAAAGCGCATGCGCGCGGATATCGATTCGCAGATTATAGATTTCTTCGATAAGATGGAAGTGGCGAAGTCTACAGATAAATTTTCTAAAAAAGAATTTGTAGAGAAGCAGATTGCAAGTTCGCAATTTTGTGGGAAGCTGGCGAATCAATTGTATGATCACAATAAGGAGGCGATTAAAGTTTTAATGCACGCGGATAATGACGTTGCTGTACTTATGAATGAAAAATTGATAGAACTCATGAGTAAATCGTATAAGGCAATTGCAACTAGTCGGCTTTTAAGGGATGAAGCTATTAACGAAAAACAAGCCGGCGCGCGACTTGCAGCAATGATGAATGCGGAAGAGAAAGAATTTCTGGCTCTGAAATACCAGGAGGAAATTCTTCAATTGCTCTATGTAGTATCAGACGAGCAATTGCTTGCGGGAGAATGATAAGTATTTCCGCTTTATTCGCATCTTTGCAACATGAATGAAGATGAAAAATTCATGTCGGAAGCTTTGAAGGAAGCGCAGAAGGCATATGATGCAGATGAAGTTCCGGTTGGCGCGGTGATTGTGTGCCAGGGACGGATTATAGCCAGGGCGCACAATTTAACTGAAAGATTAACTGACGTTACAGCGCATGCGGAGATGCAGGCCATTACATCCGCCGCTAGTTTTATCAGCGGAAAATATTTGAATGAGTGCACGCTTTATGTAACGCTAGAGCCCTGCGTGATGTGCGCAGGCGCATTGAACTGGGCGCAGATGGGTGAGATTGTATTCGGGGCGCGAGATGAGAAACGCGGATTCAGTTGCTGCGCGGATAATTTATTACACCCAAAAACAAAGGTGAGAGGAGGAGTGCTGGCTGAGCCGTGCGGAGAGTTATTAGTTAAATTCTTTCGGGAGAAAAGAGACAGTTAGGGGGAATTATAAATTATAAATGAGAAATTCAGAATCCCTCAATCATAATTTATAATTTATAATTTTCCATTTATAATTTCTTTAGCTTTTATCTCCGCCTTTCACAACTTCCACCCACGCGCCTTTCATTGCAGCACTGATGCTATTATCATACATGGCTTCAACGTTAATTCCCGGCATGTAGAATTTACCAGTGTAAGATGCGTTCAGAATCACTCTGAAAGTTTTCTTTCTTCCACTGCCAATATCAAAATAACTTAAGATCCTGTCATCGCGGATATCCTGGTAAGTCGGTACATCGCCTTTTACAAAAGCATCGCTGTTCTCATCCAGTCGCGTATTGTGGATTTCCCAACCGCTAGGGAACAAGTGCGTAAGCGCTACATTATTCAAAAATCCACGCGGTGAATAATTTATTACACTCACTTCTGCAACAAAATCAGTTCCCTGCGCCAGATTGCTTACATCTATTGGATTTCCATTCATGTCTTTGAAAACGACGTTGAGAGAAATGTTGTTTGTAAACTCTGTTTCGTTACCGGCAGAAGGAACTCCTCTGCGTACCACACGCACAAACAGCATTCCGTTTCCTTTATTTTTCACTGATACATTTGCCACCTTTTCAGGATTGGAAATTTCTATTCTTTTGAATGTTTTAGGAACAGAAACATTTACAACTTCCTTTCCAATTTTGCATTCCGCGTTTATTCCTTTGCCGGTTTCATTCTCACTTGCATAATTTGAGATTGCAAGCAGACAATACGCTGTGCTTTGTGTGCTCATCCATTCTTCAGAAGAAAGATAGGAAGCGACGCGCTTAAGCATATCGAATCCTTTGGATTTTTCTTTCATCAGCGAAAGCGCTTCAAGTATCATTGCTTCATCACGTTCTGAACTTCCATAAGTATATCCAAGCTCACGGTACTTTTCAACTTTTGTTTTCGCGTCCAGCACCAGTTTCTTGCCAGTTTCTTTTTGGCCAGCAAGAACATAAGCTGCCGCTAACCTCCATCTTCCTCCGGTAGATAGATTTTTTGTTTCCTTCAGTCTGTTCATTGCGCCAAGCTCGGGTGAACCGGCAAGCGCGAGTGTGTATAATCTGTACGCCTGCGTAAGATCTTCGTGGTAAATAAACGCCTTCTTAG
>CBIHPU010000508.1:0-3248 GCA_966211935.1 uncultured bacterium
TCTACCGGCTCGTGCGTAGGACCCGCGTTGATCAAAACTTTCTTTCCTTTAAATGTTGACCTGAAAAAAGACGTGATGTAAGAAAAGATCTGTTCCGGCTCTGCCATTCGGCCCACTCCGGTTAATCCACTCGCCAACTCTCCGCTATCAGGAGGAATAACAAGCGTTCCTTTGTTTTGAAGGGCCGCAATACTTTCAGCGGTTGAAAAATGCAGATACATGTCCTCGTCCATTGCCGGCGCTATCACAACCTGGCAACGGGATGACATATAAGCCGCCATTAAAAGATTGTCGCAGATGCCGTGCGCCATTTTTGCCAATGTATTTGCGGTAGCTGGTGCAATCACCATAAGATCGGGCCACAAACCCAGCTCCACGTGATTGTTCCAACCGGCATTTGCGTCAAAGAATCCAATTTCCACTTTGTTTTTTGAAAGTACTGAAAGTGTTTGCGCCGTTACAAAGTTTTCAGCGTCTTTCGTCATAATGATCCTTATTTCAGCTTTTGCTTTAACCAGCAGACGAACAAGCAAGGGAATTTTATACGCGGCAATCCCACCCGCTACACCGATAAGTATTTTTTTTCCTACAAGCGACTGCATAAAAATAAGAATGGCAGAAAGATTAACCTTCTGCCATCAAAAGTACATTTTTTGAAATGTTATTCTTTAGTATCCCTTCCCGGGTTACGAAAATAGATCTTGTCTTCAAGAAATTCCTGCAATGAAATAGTAGTTGGTTTAGGCAATTTCTCATAGAATTTAGAGATCTCGATCTGCTCGCGGTTTTCGAAAATCTCTTCCAGGTTATCTGTATGAGACGCGAATTCCTGCAGCTTATTCTGAAGTTCTTCTTTTAATTCAAGGCTGATCTGATTTGCTCTCTTGGAAACGATAGCGATTGCTTCGTAAATGTTTCCGGTTTTAGCATCAAGTTTATTCAGATCCCTTGTAACTGTGGTGATCTCTGCATTGGTTTTTTTAAAATCCATCTTATTCTACTTTTAATAAATTATCCTTCATTTTTTTGCAGGATTCATAAATGATCTCTGCGTCCTTAACGTACTTACTTTGGGGGTACAAATCTAAGAATTTCTGGTAAGTTTCAATAGCTGCATTCAACCTTTCTAACTTCTTCTTTTCCACACTGTTAACAGCGAGAAGGTAATTTGCTTTGATATTGATGTAATTAATTTCCTCTACGTATTTGGAATCAGGATAATCCTTTACATACAAATTGCAGGCAGTGATTGCAGCCTTATAATCCATCATATGAAAATACTGTTTGGCAATTTCATAATATTTTATTTCAAGCTTGCCCCGAAGTTTTGATACGAGGATATTAGCTGAATCGAGCCTGCTGCTGTTAGGATATTCATTAATAAAAGTATGCAGTTCCGTAATGGCGTTACGGGTGTCTGACTGATCTAATGTATAATGCGGTGAATTCAGATAATAGCAGTAAGCGCTCATAAAAGAACACTCTTCTGAATGGCGGCTCTGCGGAAAGGTTCTTACGTAATTTCTGAAATGATATCCGGCAAGCGCGAAATCACCCATGTTGTAATTACTGTAGGTGTAATAAAAATAAACCGGCTCATCAAGCGAGTCTCCTTTTACAAGGGGAACCAGCTCTTCGAATAAAATAAGCGCATGATAATAATCTTCCTTATTGAAATATTCTTTTGCTTTAAGATACTTCTGATAGTCGTCTTTTATCTTCTGCGCCTTTTTAAAATCAGTGCATGAAGCAAAAAGCATTGTTACGACCAGTAATATATAAAATGAGAGCTTTTTAAACATCCGGGCAAAAATAGTCATTAATTCAAAACGTTTTGAACTTCAAAAAATTGCGATGCCCAACAAACATTATTTAACTTTTAAAAAATTTAGGTTATTGAAGCTTTTGAGGCGGATAGAATCAAAAGGGCGGATGATGAAATAATATAATAAAATTGAAACGGGGATGGTACAGGCCACAACACTAATACCGAACCATTCCATCTGTTCGGTGTGTTTCCAAAAATATTGCCGCAACAGGAACATGATGAGATGGTGCACAAGATAGATCGGGAAAGATAATTCACCAATGGCCCGGTCGACGCGGCTATTTTTTGTAAAAGAAAAAATAAAAGGAAGCGCTGCCGCAAACAGTACATAAAAATACCAGGCTTTCTTATCGTAATCGTAATCCACTTTATCATAGAACAGAATAGAAACAATAATCAGAATGAAAGCTCCCAAACCTATTTTACCCGCATTTTTTATTTTATCGGTGACAGTGTAGAGTCTGTACAAAAGAATTCCGGCAATGAAAAAAGCGAGCTCATTCGGAAAAAAACGGTAGGTCCACGGATCATATTTCCAATTCATAACATGTATAAGAAATGCACGCAAGCCAAGACTGCCAAGCAGCAACAATGCCTGCCACTGCCACTTTCGCCTCACAATGAAAGGAGCGAGCAGGTAAAATGTGAACTCGATACTTAGCGTCCATGCCGGAGGAACGAAAGTGAACCCGATTAAAATCAGCTGCGGCTTCTCCATAAACGTATCGTGCGTAAACGAAAGAGTACCATCCTCAAAATTGAGTTTCAGAAAAAAAAGAAATTCCTGTCCCATTAAAAAAATGTTCTCAAAAACAAAGTAGAATTTTGTAAAGAGACTCATTTTGTCCCAATAGGAAATGTAATGCCCCAGGTAAAATGGCTTGTCCCAGACATAAAGTGCAATCAAAGAAACCGCGAAGGAAACAAGCAGGACAAAAAGATAAGCAGGATAGATCCTCAGGAATCTGCTTTTTATAAAGGCCTTGTATGAATATTTTTCAACAATGTATTTTTCATTCAGAATAAGGGCCATATAAAACCCGGAAATGATGTAGAAACACTGTACGGCCACCCTGCCCCCGGTAAAGTGCAGGCCTCCTATTGTGTAGGAATGAAAAACAGCTACGCATAAGGCCAGCAAGGTCCGAATTGTCCCCATCTTATTCAGAATTCTGAAATACAAAGTTCATGATTCTATTCTTAACGCGGAGATTTTTTTCTCAAAGAATGCAAATGGGGATCAAAAATTGACGATAGACCAATCCTGAAAAAAATTCCAGCTATTATCTGTAACCCAAATCATGATTTTATTTATTTTTGCCAAGTTCAAAATAAAAAAGTATGAAAAAAATATTTTTTTTCCTGTCAGCTTTCGTGTTTTCTTCGGTGTTATTAAATGCTAAAGATTACAATGATAATG
>CBIHPU010000509.1:0-3245 GCA_966211935.1 uncultured bacterium
ATTATCCACTTTGATCTCCAGAAACGGAAGTCCGCTTGTGGGAGAATAAGCGATCAGGAAACTGTCAAGCGCGTTATTCCTGAACCTTGCCGAATAATTTTTTTTGTGCGTGCCTGCATGATACGCTTCATATGAACCCTCAAGCGAATCGTTAGCGCAATAAAAAATATAAGATATACTTCCGTCGCGATTCAAACTTTCGTATTTGCCATTGAATTTTCCATTTACAAAATTGACAATCAGATTTGGTTTGCCGGTTTCATAAAAAGTTTTGTATTGCCCATGAAGTTTTCCATTTACATATTCCTGTTCCGTGGAGCACCAGGTAAAATTCTGCTTACTGAAAATGACGCGTGTACTGTCTTTGTTGTATTTGCCTGTGTTGTAGGTTTTGCTTTCATACACATTCAGCTTGCCATCAAGAACTCCGTTCTTATAATGTGCAGATGAATATCGTTGTCCGTTTTTGCGGGAGCGATTGAACGTTTCTAATAAATTATTTGTATTTACAGGAACGCGCATGTTCTCTGCAATTTCCTGCTTTCCGTTTTTTTTGCCGTCTTTAAGTTCCATCACCCATGCGACCGGTGTCACTTTTGAACTATACAATGCCTTCACACCACAAACCATTTTTCTATCCAGTTTTTTATTTGAAGTAAGAACAATTTTTTCATTCAGTAATCTGTCATCTTTGAAATAGCGCACATCCGTTTCTTTCCCGAGTTGATCTTTGCAAAAATCTTTTATTCCGGAATTTGCTATGCTCTTGCATAGATAAGAGACGAAATCCGGGTAATAATTTGTTATCCGTCCGGCGTTAAGTCCGGGAAGCATTCTTAAATTTTCATTAAACATTTTCTTAGAGGGCAATACTGTGTCGTTAAAAGTGATTTCTCTTACTCGGTAAACAGATGTTGGCAGATACCTGAAAGTATCTGTTATCGTTATGCTTTTTTTGATTGAATCAATTTTCACCGGGCGATAAAATGAACGCGTATTATTTGTTTCTTCCCAATAATATCCTGCTGCCGGGACAAGATAACATTTGATTGTACTGCGTGGCTTTTTAAAAACAGCAACCTCGTGTATTTCCCATGATAATCTGTTTGTTTTTTCCAGGCCGGAAAGGTCCATGCTTACAGTATCTGCGCTTTTCGTTTTTTTATTATTCGTGATCGTAAGTGAAGAAATTACCTCGTAGTTCTTATATATTTTTCTGCTGTAATAGTTTCCAGTTGCGTAATCGCTGAAGGTTTCAACCAGGTGCGTTTCATCTATTCTCCTAACCACCAGTTTATTATTAAAACCATATTGCAATGTGTCAAATACAGGATTTTTTCCATTTGTAAACCGAACGGAGTTTTTAATTTTTCCGTCTTCTCCATACTCAATATAAAACGACTTTACTGTATTCGCAGATCCAAAAATATTCAAAGTGTAGTCTGATTCGATGAGCTTATCGATAAAATTATCTTCCGGCTGAATTTCCTTTTCATGCAATGGATCATAAACATCATATGTGAGCTGCAGTTGTCCGTTAGGGAAATAATAAAAAACTGTATCACAAAGGCGTTCATTTTTGAATTTTATTTTTTTGGTTATTGTCCCTTTAGTAGAATACTCATATGAATAACCATTCAGCAAACCATCGCGGTAATTTTTTACATCCCTGGCTCCATATTCATATTCGGTGGTCCATTCACCATTCTTTAGTCCTTTAGTGTAGTTCCCTTCTGTAACCGCATTTGATTTTCCTGTCAGGGAAGAGCCATTTTTATATTCATATTGATAGAATATCGCTTTCCCCTCCGGGAGATTCTGAACGAGTGAAAATGTGCCGCTTATTTTTGTTGTGTCTTTTAATTTCCCGGAAAATGAAAAGGCATATTCGGTGAAGATGACATATTTTCCATCCGGAAGCTGTAAACCGGTTGGCGGAACGCCACTCAGATTTGTTCCGCGCACGGGATAAACAAAATATTCTTCACTCTTAAAAGTAAAGCGCGCAGGATCATTGTTTACCTGTGAAGCAAGAGGAAAACAAAATAAAAATGAAATAAGAAGAAAAAAAATACTTCCGCAGCGCATTGGTAAACCCTCATATAAAAATAAAGAAAGAAAACCGGAGATTTTACCAATCAGAGAAAGAAATAACTATTCTTCGGAAATTATAAATGAAATAGTTTCTTTCCCTTTTGCGAACTGCAATTCAACCAGGTATTGTCCTGACGGTAATTTGGTTTGCAGTTCCAGCTTTTTAGCAGGGATAAATCCTTCAATATTTTTTTCTGAGAAAACTAATTTACCACTCAGATCAAAGATCCTGATGGCAGTAATTAATTCATCAGCACGCACAGTAAAATTTCCAGATGATGCTGGTTGCGGGAAGAGTTGAACTCTACTTTCTGATTTGTTAGTTTCGTTTACTCCTGTTGTACCAAAACCCACCCAAACAACATTATTCGCTGTTCCCGAATTGGGGATTGCCAATGTATCAGTTGCCGTATTATAAAACATATCTGCGGGAGATGTGAGTCCTGTTACTACTGTCGTAGGTCCCGTTGTAAAGTTGTTGGAGAATTTGCGAACTGTTTGTGTGCCCCAGGTGCTCACATAATAATTTCCATACGAATCTGCGGCAATACCGTCAATATTTGTGAGCGTTGTTGTAAGTAAAGTTGATACAAGTGAATCAGAAAGATTTACCTGCTGTATCGGCGCGTTGGTGCCCCAGTTAACAAACACGAGTCGCTGGTTTGCGGCTTCATAAATAATTCCATTTGGACTTTTTGCCAAACCGGTAACAAAAATGTTGAAAGAGGAATCACTCACATTTACCCTGTAAATTTTCTTCCCGGTAAAATCAGTAACGTAAAGATTGTTTACACCATCAGTGCAGATTCCGTTCAGAAACGTTGCGCCGAGATTTAAATTGAAAACCTGGGCGCCCGTTGTAAGGTCAAAACCGCGGATACTTCCTCCCGCATGACAACAGTAAAGTGTGTTACCCAGAATTTCAATTCCGTAAGGTCCGCTACTCATTCCACTCACAAAAGGAGTAAACACTCCGTTCATATCGCGTGCTATAACAGTGCCGTTATTCTTATTTCCAATAAGCCAGCGGTTATTGGCGTAATCAAACTCAACACTTTCCGGTCCGCTGTACGATTGACCATTTGATGTAATGGAAAAAGCAATAAAAAGAAGAACAATAATTTTTTTCATGTGTAATTTTTTGATTTTTA
>CBIHPU010000510.1:0-3229 GCA_966211935.1 uncultured bacterium
TTTGCTATGTGTTCCGCTGCAGACAGTTATGACGTGGCATTATCAGCGGAAGGCATTGACATCTGCGCAGAAATGTTTGATCATGACGGCGCGGATCCTGACATGAACAAGAAAATTGATTACGCAAAATGTTTCGCATTTGAAAACTTTACACTGAGTACCAATCCTTACGAGTATGAATTCTCCAACATCGATACTTACCTCAGCAGATCGCAGAAAGGTGTGAACAAGGAAAACGATTACTTTACGCTCTTCGATTTTTCAGCGAAATGGGATCCGGTTCCAAGTATGCTGTGTCAGAATCATGACAACATGATCAAAGGCTTCTGGGGACAGACTGTTGGCTTTGATAAAAAATATATTAAGAAAAACGTACTCATCATGGGTGAGAATAAAGCTGCCAGCGAAGCGCGTTACATTCACGGCGAATACGGCAAAGGAACCTGGTCGTTTTATGCAGGTCACGATCCGGAAGACTACCAGCACCGGGTTGAAGATCCTCCAACTGATCTTAAACTGCATCCAAATTCAGCAGGCTATCGTCTTATTCTGAACAATGTACTTTTTCCCGCGGCGAAAAAGAAAAAACAGAAGACCTAAAGTGAGGAATTCACGAAGCAGATTTGTATAGACGTGATTATATTATGCGCATGTTTGAAGAACTGTCAAAAGCTCTGCAAACAATTCTCCGCCTCAAAAAAGAAAACCGTTTTTCTGAAGCTGAACAAACTGTAAACAACGCGTTGAAAGAGATCAACGACGTGAACGTCGAGTACCTTATGCGATTTACTCCAGCGCAGCTTGTCATTGAATTATCAGAAAAAAAGAAACTGGAAGAAGAAAAGATCCATGCAGTTGCTGAATTGCTTTATCAATACGGAACATTAAAAGAAGAACAGAACCCGCTAGAGAATTATAAGGATCACTTCGCGAGCTCACTTGCTCTTTTTAAATTTCTTCAGCGTGTGCAGACACAGAATTTTAATATGCAGCTTCTTCAGCGGATCAACGAACTCGAATCCCGTTGCAATTCCGAATGAAATTTTATACGTCAAAAAATAAAATTCTAAATTTACTTTCAGCAATTTCATTTTATGGCCGGCAAAAAACTTTGGTTCAGTGTTTATGACAGAGGAGATTATAAAGGCGATGAACCTGCGTTCTTTGACGCAAGCCAATTTGACTGGGCGGAAAAAATAAAAGCGGATTACCCGCTAATTAAAAAAGAGCTGGAAGATTTTCTTCAAAACAGGAATCTCATCAACTATTTCAACTCTACCATGGTTGAGAAAGCGAACAGCTGGAAGACAATTTCAATGAAATGGTGGGGACTGGAAGTGTACAGGCACCAATCCTATTTCAAAAAAACAACGCAATCAATAAATCAGATTCCCGGAGTAGTTTCTGCCTCATTCAATATGCTTGACGCGAATAGTTCAATCAAACCACATCACGGAGATACGAACGGAATTTTTCGCTGTCATCTTGGACTTATCGTACCTGCGGGTTTGCCGGAATGCGGATTCAGGGTTGAAGATGTAACGCGCCCATGGAAGGAAGGCGAATGGCTGATTTTTGTTGACGCGTTAAACCATGAAGCCTGGAACAGAAGCATTGGCAAACGATATATCCTGGTTGTGGACGTGGTCAGACCCGAATTTATTTCAAGAAAAAACCTGATCTGTTCAACTGTATTGACCAGCCTGTTTCTTCAGAAATCCGCCGAAAGATTCAAATTTCTTTACAGGCTTCCAGAATGGACACAACGTGTCATGGCAAAAACACTGCGACCATTTAGCTATCCAGCCAGTTGGGCGCGAAACCTTGCGAGTCGCCTGGGGATTGTTGACTGAGTTTAAATAATTATTTTAGCCCAAGATAATTTTTTGTGCAGGCAATAGGATTTTACATAGCGTTACCGTTTCTTTATTTTTTTTCCATTCTCCCCCACTTCATACTTTATGGAGTCGCTGATTTTTTTTACGTGTTGATCTATCACGTCTTCGGTTACAGAAAAAAAGTGGTGACTGAAAATCTGAAAAGGTCTTTTCCGGAAAAAAGCGAAGAAGAGATTGGCGTGATCAGGCGAAAATTCTATCGTTTCTTTTGTGATTTTATTTTTGAAACACTGAAATCGCTTACCATTTCAAAAAAAGAAATGAAAAAGAGATGTTATTATCCGGAGAAAACGATCAATCATTTTAATAAATATGCTGATGCCGGAAAAAGCGTAATTATTGTACTTGGCCATTACGGCAATTGGGAATGGGGTGGCGCAGGATTCTCGTTAACCTGCAAGCACGACCTTTTCGTGATCTTTCATCCCCTTCACAATAAATATTTCAATGACTTTGTGTATAAGATGAGAACCCGGTTTGGGACGCAACTTATTCCTATGCGGGAAACAGTGCGTGACATGCTGAAAAATAAAAACAAATTAACTGCAACCGCTTTCATTGCCGATCAGACTCCTCCTCCCGAATCTGCTTACTGGACAACTTTTTTAAACCAGGACACGCCGGTGTTTTTCGGTACAGAAAAGATTGCGAAAAAATTCAATTATCCAATTGTATATGTAAGCGTTAAGAAAGTAAAAAGGGGACATTACGAAATACAGGCAGAAACTTTAGTGGAAACTCCCGCTGAAACCACTGAAGGAGAAATCACTGAAATACATACAAGAAGACTGGAACAAGACATCATCGCGCAACCTGAAACATGGTTGTGGAGTCACCGGAGATGGAAACACAAGCGGCCGGTATCCAAATAAAAAAAACCTCCCGTTACGGAAGGTTTCTTTAAAAAAGAATCAAATCTATTTATCAAGAATTACTTTCTTTATTTCAGTTTTCCCGTTGCATTGAACGCGTACAAAATAAATTCCGTTTGCGTACTCTGACAAATCAAAGTTGTATGTGTTCTGCGACGTACCGATCGTTGTAACTACCCGGAGATTCTGATCGAGAATACTGATCTGTGAAAAAGTGCTTTCATTACTGTTATTCAACGCAATGGTAAATTGTCCGCGGGTTGGATTAGGATAGACAAGAATCTCTTCCAGTTCCTGCAGGTTGCCGGTTGTAAGGCGTTCAGTTTCGTTCAACTGTTCTCCTTCAGTTTCAACAACAACATCCGTTTCAATTGCTTCCTGAATCAATTGCTGATCTTCTTCATTGACCAATGCTGTTACCGCAACAGTTTCAGGAAGATCTTCAGTCTTCACTTCCGT
>CBIHPU010000511.1:0-3226 GCA_966211935.1 uncultured bacterium
TGAAGGGATGATGATTTTTACTTCCAGACGAAACACCGGTGTGGGAGGTTTGCTCGAAGAAGGTTCACAGTCATATTTCGAGGATCTTTATGTTTCATATAAGAAAAATGGAAAATGGGAGGCCGCGCAGAATCTCGGAACGGTGATCAATACTCCGTCGCACGATGCAACAGCAGGTCTTTCACATGACGGTACCATAATGTACATCTATCGATTCGAAGATAAAGACGGCGGAGACATTTGGGAAAGCCGACTGAAAGGTAATGTCTGGTCGAAGCCTGAGCGCATGAATAAAAACGTGAATTCAAGAGCGCATGAGTCAACAGTTTCTTTGTCGTACGATGATAAACAGCTTTACTACATCAGTGATAAGGAAGGTACACTTGGAGACCGTGATATCTGGATTTCTTCACTTGATGTAAAAGGTAAATGGGGACCAGCTGTGAATGCAGGACCGGTTATCAATACAAAGTATATGGAAGAGGGCGTGTTTCTGCATCCGGACGGAAAGACGATGTATTTTTCGTCACGCGGACATTCCACGATGGGTGGATTGGATATTTTCAAGTCTGAGTTTAAAGACGGTAAATGGGGTGAACCTATCAACCTTGGTTATCCAATCAATACTCCGCATGATGATGTATTCTTTAACGTCAGTGCGTCCGGAAGACGTGGTTATTACGCTTCAGCAAAACAGGGTGGTTATGGTGAAAAGGATATTTATGTCATTACTTTTTTGGGTGAAGAAAAACCATTCGCATATAGTAACGAAGATAATCTGATAGCAAGTATTGCTGAACCGGTTAAGAGTATGGCTGCTGCTCCTCCTGCAGAGATCAAGGCAAATTCTGTAACAATATTGAAAGGAACCATTACTGATGCCATCACCGGAAAACCCATTGAAGCAGCGATCGATCTTGTTGACAATGCTAAGAATGAAGTGATCGCAACTTTTACTTCCAACTCTTCAACAGGAAAATATCTTGTTTCATTACCGGCCGGTAGAAATTACGGTATCGCGGTAAAAGCGACAGATTATCTTTTCCATTCTGAGAACTTCGATATTCCTGAAAACAATGGATACCTGGAAGTGGTGAAAGATGTGAAACTTAAAAATGTAGCGGTGGGAACAAAGATCGTTTTACGAAATATCTTTTTCGACTTCGATAAGGCAACATTGAAAACTGAATCAACTTCAGAGCTTGAGCGTTTGATTAAACTGCTTAATGATCTGCCAACAATGAAAATTGAAATTGGTGGTCACACCGACAGCAAAGGTTCTGATGAATACAATATGACACTCAGCGGTAAGAGAGCGAAAGCCGTTGTTGATTACCTGGTGAGTCACGGCATTTCAGCAGACAGATTAAAGAGCAGCGGTTACGGTGAAACAGTGCCAATTGCTACGAATGATTCAGATGAAGGAAGAGCGCTGAACAGAAGAACAGAATTTACGATTCTTTCGAAGTAACAGATTGGAAGTCTTACAATCAGGATTTTTTTACTGCATCCTGTTGCAACGGTTATTTGCCTTGTTGAACTTTGCTTTCTCTCAACAACAAAATATATACAGGAAAGTGATCGCTGTAACCACCGTTATAAATTCCGCCTGCGTAAGTTCGTTTCGGGTAGCCCTTAAAATTTCCGTAATCTTCCCGTAAAAAAGATTTATTAAAGATCTTTGCGCTATAGCAACGAAGAGATTTGAAGTCGTAACGCACAAATTCAGGTGTAACAATCATCTGGTCAAACAAATTCCAGCTGTCGGCGTAAGCAAGTGTTCCTATTCCTTCATTAAAAAGAGGCAGCATGCAGTCATACATCTGTCCATTAGAGATCTTGCTTTTTTCCTTTACTGTATTCAATCCTTTTTTAATACTCGCGGAAATGGGATCGTCGTTCAGGTCGCCCATCAGCATAACTTTCGCTCCCGGTTCCGCGTTTGTTATTTAATCAATTATTGCTTTAGCGGTTTGCGCGGCTATCATTCTCTTTGGAGCTGAAATTTTTTCTCCGCCTCTTCTGCTTGGCCAGTGACAAACAATAAAATGAACGCGCTCTCCGCCAAGCTCGCCGGTTACAAGTAATTCATCACGCGTAGGTCTGTCATTGTTGTCACTCAGTTTTACGGTAATTGCTCTGCTTGAAATCAGTTTAAAATATTTGGGCTGATATAAAAAAGCAATGTCAACTCCACGATGATCCGGACCATCATAATGAACGATCTGGTAGTTTTTTGATTTTAATTTCGGATCATTTACAAGGTCAACCAGCACAGCTTTGTTTTCTATTTCGCATAAACCTATGACAGCAACTCCGTCAGGAGTGGTCTCTGAACCGATTTGTGAAATAACTTCTCCCAATCGTTCTATTTTCTTTTTGTATTTAGAACCATCCCACGCGTTTGTTCCAACCGGCGTAAATTCTTCATCGCTGATCATTGCCTGGTCAATCGTGTCATACAAATTTTCAACGTTATAAAAGCCAACACAAATCACCTCATATTGCTTTTCCTTATTTAATTGCTGGGCGCTTAACTGAATGGATACAGACAGTATTATATATAATGCTGTAATGCTTTTTGTTATTTGTTTTTGCATAATGTTGGAGCAAATTTATTGAGAATTAATAGTCTGCACATTATTAAATTGTTAATTGAACAACTTGTTAATAGCTCGTTTGGTTTTTGTTCTATTTTTGTCCGCCTCTTTTTGGAGAATTATTATTTATTTAAATGAAACGTCTTGTACTCGCCATATTTTTAAACGGAATATTTGTTGCATATTCTCAAACAGACAGTCTGCAGAATAATCACACTGACTCTGTTAATCATGCAAATCAAATACCGGTTTTCAGTACCAACGGTGGCGACATAGACGCTGACCAGGAAACGCAGGATATGTCCTCGCTACTTCAGTCTTCCCGTGATGTTTACACTTCCACCGCCGGTTTTTATTGGGGACTTGCGCGTTACCGTATCCGCGGATATTCCGGCGAAAATCAGGTGGTTATGATAAATGGCATTCCTGTGAATAGTATGGAAACGGGTATTGCTTCATGGTCCAGCTGGGGCGGATTAAATGATGTTACACGTTTTAATGAAGTGCGAACCGGAATTGTTCCCTGCCGTTATAACGTTGGGGGAATTGGTGGATACAGCAACATCGAAACCAAGGCATCATCATTCAAAAAATCAAAACGTATTTCTTATTCATTTACAAACCGG
>CBIHPU010000512.1:0-3213 GCA_966211935.1 uncultured bacterium
GGTTTAAAACAAAACGACAGATTGCCTGAGCCGATAATTACACCAACAACAAAATCAGCTGAAGGACATGATGAATAAATTTCGCGTGAAGAAATTTTACAGCAGGGAATTGTGAGCGAAGAACATTAAGTGAAACTCGAAGAGTATACCCGAAAGCTTTATAAAAGAGGAACTGAGCTTGCCGCAAAAACAGGATTGATCCTGGTGGATACTAAATATGAATTTGGTATTGATAAGAATGGTGTGATAACATTGATTGATGAAATTCATACGCCCGATTCTTCGCGTTATTTTTATCTTGAAGGATATGAAGAGCGCCAGAAAAATGGAACGGAGCAAAAGCAGTTGAGCAAAGAGTTTGTAAGACGTTGGCTGATCGAGAATGGATTCCAGGGCAAGGAAGGGCAAAAAGTTCCCGTTATGAGTGATGAATGGGTGAATGAAATTTCAGAGCGCTATATTGAGTTGTATGAGAAAGTAACAGGAGAGAAATTTCAGCGTGCCGCGACGGGAAACATACTGGAGAGAGTTGAAAAAAACATTTTGAAATTTATAAATGATAACAAATAATAAAGGAGCAATTTTTAGCTGCTCCTTTATTTAAATGTCACTCGTTTTATTTACGCTCCGCCCTTTTTAATGTCTTTAATAATAACTCCCCCTGTAGGTAAAGTTACTTTTAGATAACTTACCGCGTCGCCTACAACGAATGATACACTCGCACCTGGCTGGAAAAATTCATTCGAATCTCCTGATCCGTCTTCCATAATTTTTCCTGAATCGGTATCAAAAAACGTTTCAACACGTCCTGTTTTGTTTTCCTTTACAACTGACATAATTTTACTATTTTTAGAGGTTAATATTCCCCTATATTAATACGGATTTTTTTCTTATGCAAGCCCGCACCTATTGCTTATCGTTTATACTATTCTTTTTTTCGATCACCTGCGGACAGAATAAGGTTGATTCTTTGCAAAGTCTTTTAGGGGCAACTAAACAGGATAGCTCAAGGTTTTCAATTTACCGGCAGATATTTCGTGAATTGGTAAATTCCGATCCTGCTGCTGCATTAAAGTATGTGCCCGAAATGCGCAAGGTTGCAGAACGCGATAACGAACGTTTAGGTTTAATATCTTTCCTTGAAGGATGGGCGCATGAGACGATGGCAGAATACAATGTTGCCATTACAAAATATTTTGAGGCGCTGAAACATTATGAATCGAAGGAGTTTAAGGGTAAGACCAATCGTATTGCTGAAACGTACGATTATATCGGTTCTTCCTATTCTTCACTCAAGAATTTTGATCAGGCCATTAAATTTAAATTAAAGGCAATTGAGAAGTATAAAAGCAATGGCGATAAGGAGGGGGAAGCTGTCGCGCGTTTTAATCTTGGTAATACCTATATAAGAAACGCTGATTATGACAGGGGAATTCAGGCCATCGATTCGGCGCTCGTTGTGTTCAATGAAGTAGGTGATGAATCTTCTCTGGCAATGGGTAACAATACGAACGGAAGTATTTATTTTATGAAGGGAAAGTATGATAAGGCGCTAAAATATTTTAAATCGGCCTATCAGATTCAATTGAAGGGAAATGATAGATCCGACATGATTATCAGCTTAACGAATATCGGTGAGACTTTTCAGCGACTTAATAATTTCGATTCAGCTCTTTATTATAGTGAAAAGGCAAAAGATCTTGCAATAGAGGGAAATTTCAGAGATATTCAGTTTGTGGTTTACGAAAATATTTCGACCATATACGAAGCGCAGAAAAAATATCCCGAGGCAATGGAAAATTTAAAATTGTCGATCGCGATGAAGGACTCCGTATTTAAGACTGAATCACAAAGGCAGTTGCAGGAATTGTCTGTGAAGTACGACACGGAAAAGAAAGAGGCAGAAAATAAAATTTTGAATCTTCAGCTCGACAGGCGAAAAACCTTTTTGTATGTTTTAGGTGTCGCAGCTATCCTGTTGTTCGTTACGGCTTTTTTTATCTACCGTGCTTATCGTAACAAACGGCAATCCAACAAAGACCTCGCGATAAAAAACATCATCATTGAAGAGAAGAGTCGCCTGGTCGAGTCAAAAAACAAAGATATTAACGACAGCATCCATTACGCTCAGCGAATTCAGAGAGCGATCCTTCCACCTGACAAACTCTGGTTCTCCATTCTCCCTGATTCTTTCGTTTTGTATAAACCAAAAGATATCCTGAGCGGAGATTTTTACTGGATAGAAGAAACACCAACGCATATTTTATTTGCGGCTGCTGATTGTACAGGTCACGGCGTGCAAGGCGCGTTGATGAGAATTTTTAACTTAAACTTGCTGAATAAAGCGGTGCTTGAAAAAAACATGACAGATCCGGGCCGGATTCTCGACGCCGTGAATGGTTGGCTCACAGAATCACTTCACCAAACCTACCAGGAAAGTACTGTGCGCGACGGCATGGATATTTGTCTCTGCACCATTGAAAAAGGAAGTGGTAAACTTTCTTACGCGGCTGCGAACAATCCCGTTTACCAGGTGAAAAATGATAAGCTTACAATTCTTGGAGGCGATCATTTTCCTGTTGGCGCGTTCATTGATGAAACGAAGCGTTCCTTTACCACAATAGAAATTCCTTCAGACGGATCTGAGCACATTTATATTTTTACCGACGGATTCGCTGATCAGTTTGGCGGACCTAAAGGAAAAAAATTCAAGTATAAACAATTGCAGGAAAAGATTATTGGAATGCAAAACCTGACGCTTCAAAAACAAAAGCACGAACTTTCCCGCATCTTTGATGAGTGGAAGGGAGATTTTGAACAGGTTGATGATGTATTAATAATTGGCGTGCGCGTTTTTTGATCAGCGCTTTTTCTTTTTTTCCAGTACACCTTTAATGAAATCGGTCACCAGATAGCCAATTAATTTTCCCGTTTTGTTATCAGCTTTAATGTGTGCAAGAATTGGCGCGCCTTCTGCAACGTGAAAATAAGCGGCGTTAAGATTTTTCGCGCAGAAGTAAACAAAATTCCTTGCCTGTACTGGTGAAATTCCGCTTGATGTTTTGGCGCTTGAAGGAACATTTGTAATAGCATCCAGGTCAAGCTCCACTCCGCAGAAATTTGTTTTCAATTGCAAGCTGTGCTTCTTTAATGTATTTGCAAATGAGATCTTTTCTCTTACAAAAATATCTTCATAGGTACTGAAGGATAATT
>CBIHPU010000513.1:0-3195 GCA_966211935.1 uncultured bacterium
CGATATTAATGTAATTGGTAGCGACACTCGCCTTTTCGCCGAGTTCTTCTTTAAGTTTTAATGATTTGATAATATTATTAAGAGCCAGTTTCAGATCTCCTCCTGGTTTATCTTTATGTATCAATCCTATATTATTATAGCATTTTGCCAAAATTCGCTTGTCCTGGTTTTGCTCTGCTATTTTAGTCGCTTCATCAAAGAATTTCAGCGCAGTGTCATACTCTTTTAGTTCAATGTTCAGAGAACCTAAATTGACGTAACTGTAAGAAATACCGATAAGATCATTTTTCTTTTCGCGTATTTTCAACGCGCGCTGGTGGTAGTCGTTTGAGAGGGTGTAATTTTTTTGCATTTTGAATGAAGCGCCTATATTGTCGTAAACAGAGGCGAGGCGTACACTGTCCTTAAGCTCCTCCAATATTTTTGCTGACTGGAAATGATACTTCAACTCTTTTGCATATTCGCCCATCTCCTTATAGGCAATGGCTATATTGGCGCAGGTGATCGCTATTCCTTTTAAATCCTTCGCTGCTTCCCGCAACTTTAAAGCAGCGTTATGGTATTGAAGCGACTTCTCAAAATCCCCTACCAGGTAGGCAATACTGCCACTTGTAGATAGTAAATCTCTTTCTCCTTTATTGAAGTTTAATTTCCTGCTTAATTTCAATCCATCATCTGCAAGTTTTTGCGATTTGTTTAAATCCGTATACATGTATTCCCAAGCAAGGTCATCGAACAACTTAACTTTGACGGTGTCATCCGCGTGATTAACCAGCGCTTTTTCGAGGCTGTCCCTGAACGTTTGACCAGAACCCAAATATGGCAACAGGAGGAAAGTGAGAAACAACTTTACTAGTTGTGGAGAGCTGTAGTTCATATCAAAGAAAGGTAAAAGTATTAATTTTTAGAAGCCGTTCTATTTAAACAGGACTCACTGATAAGTTATGGATTTAGGTCAGTCATATTTTTCAGTCATCAATAAATCAGTAAACAAAAGGATGGAATCAATAAAGCAATATTTGTAGAAAGAAACTTTATACAATACAGCCAAAAAAAAAGCCTTACTTTTTTGTAAGGCTTTCATTGTGAGTGGGAACACTAGGGTTCGAACCTAGGACCCCCTGCTTGTAAGGCAGGTGCTCTGAACCAGCTGAGCTATGCTCCCTTTTTTGATTAAAGAACTTTCGGGCTGCAAATATATATGCTAATTCTTAATCTGCAAAATTTTTTTTACCAATTTCAAATGGTTGATTATTAGCCTCATTTTAATACTGCCTTTTCTTAAGCAACTGCATTAATTTATAGTTAAGATATAACTTCTCTTTCCCCACCTGTTCGCTTTTTAAAAATCCCGCCTTTTCCAATTCATTCAGGTAATTCCCAACTGTTTTTAAATTTCCCAGTCCCGCATCCTCTAAAAAATTACGCTTCGTGTATGGCAAACGGAATAAGATTTCCAACAGATCCTTCGAATAAATTTTCGGGAGTTTTCTTTGTATTTCTGCACTCATTTTATTCATCACTTTCTCAATGTCCTCAATTTGCTTCCTGCCTTTTTTCGCGGTTTCTTCAATCATGTCCAGCATGAACAGGATCCAGTTTTCCCAATCGCCTTTTTCAGTTACATTTCTAAGTTTAGAATAATATTCGTTTTTATGTTTAATTATATAATCACTTAAATACAGAGCAGGCCGGTCCAGCAAACCCGTAAGTTTAAGATACAGCAAAAGAATGATTCGGCCTGTTCGTCCGTTTCCATCAAAAAAAGGATGTATCGCTTCAAATTGATAATGAATAACACCCATTTTTACAAGTGGGTCCATATCGTCTTCAATGTTGATGAAAATTTCCAGGTTTTTCAATTTGTCCCTTATCACCTGTTCTCCCTCGGGAGGAGTGTATACAATCTTTTTTGTTGTCGGATTGCTTAATTGTGTTCCCGGTGCATTTCGGATACCTGATCTGCTTTCTGTAATGATCTGCATGATTGCAATGAACAGATTGGTATGAAGTATTGGTTTTTTTCCTAATTGCTTTACGCCATGCCACAAAGCGTCTTTGTAATGGATCACTTCTTTTGTTGCAGGATCTTCAATCTTTTTTTCCGCGACAGAAGCTTTAAACAATTCGTCCTGTGTGGTAATGATGTTTTCAATTGCCGAACTTGCCTGCGCTTCCTGCAGGTTGATCGTATCAATAAACAAGGTGGGGTTTGGTAAATTAATGATAGCTCCTTTCAGTTCTGACAAAGCTCTGCTGGCCGCGATGGTCTTCTTGAGTACCCTCACCGTTTCTATTTTACCTTTTGGTGGTAAAAGAGGCAGATCATTATATGGTTTATCAGATCTGTAGGGCATTTTTTAATTTTTGAACAAGGACGAATTTTGCCCTTGTAATTAATACGAGAGTAAATATACTAATTTTTTGCCCTCGTTCCAAATACGAGGGTAAAGAACGCCCTCGTTCATTTTTCAGAAAAATTGAATTCGAATAGTCATTTTATTACTCAGAGTATTAAATTCAGACTAGTGTTTTATCCTGCTAATATCAGGGGACTTTGGTTCGCCTTTTTTTTGCGTGCCTTTAAAAAATATAATTTTTAATACCAAGAAGTATTGCAGGCTCAGATTGAAACAGACCAGCAAAATTCCATAACACAGATCAGTGTGTCATTTCGGGAAGTTTCAGAAGTTTTATTTTTATTAGGGCGCTGATTTTCAAGTGATGATTTTAATGGCACGCGTTTCGTTACACTAATTGCATAAGAAATATTTTCCGAAGAGCTGCCGCAAGGCTTAAAGATACTCTTCAAACTTCTGCAGCGAAATCTGTAGCGGCGAAAATATTTCGGAAGGGTCATCGTAAGATGGCCCTTTCTTTTTTGCGCTCTCCTCATCTAAAATCTCTAAATCGGAATGCTGGTTCAACCCGGGAAGTTTTCTGAAATGTCGTTTCCTCTATAGTGTTGGTTTTCACCTGGCAGTTTCGTTGGCACGGGATTCGTTACACTAATTGCATAAGAAGTATTTTCCGAAGAGCTGCCGCAAGGCTTAAATACACTCTTCAAACTTCTGCAGCGCAATCTGCAGCGGCGAAAATATTTCGGAAGGGTCGTCGTAGGATGGCCCTTTCTTTTTTGTGCTCTCCTCATCTAAAATCTCTAAATCGGAATGCTGGTTCAACCCGGGAAGTTTT
>CBIHPU010000514.1:0-3194 GCA_966211935.1 uncultured bacterium
AGATTTATTGGATGGAATCGAAGTAAATTTGAGCATGCATGAATAACCGGCCGGCGGATCCCGGAATTTTCTGTTTTTTTGCCCATCTTCCAAACTTTTTTATTTTTGCTACGCTTCCCGTCCACGGTAGCAACAACACAAGGTTAGTAACAGTGTATAATAACTGACAAACAGAGCTGCCGGCTTTTTCGTTGAGTTTGTCAATCAGTAAAATTTATGGAGAATAAAAATGGGATGAGATCCCGTAAGATATTTTTCTGCTATTTTATTGCCCTGCTCTCTGGAGGAGTGGGCCTTCGTTTATCGGCACAAACAATCGACCCTTTACAATCTGAAGTACTTTCTATAACCGGGGAAGTGGAGTCTGAAAATAGAATGGTAGACATGATGCATCCGGATTCTATAAATTCCCTTCCTATTGGTATTAATAAAGAGATTGCGGGAACACGGTATTTAATTGCAATAGACAGCGCAACGTTTCGCCCTGGCACAAGCACTTTTTCTGCGTATATGGCTTTAGAGTTTCCCGGATCACAAAATAAGATATGCTTCGCTGCTAAAAATGTTGGATTTAATCCGGTTGGTGTATTTGCAACTTCATCTTCTAAATTAATGTTGGTTTCAGAACATCGGATTTCACTCGGGCCGAAAGTAATGATGATATTAAAACCCGACGGTAGTAATTATGTGGAGTGGGATTGTAACGGATTTCAGTCTGTGAATCTGAAAGGCTATTTTGAATTTGATCCTGCTGCCATTTACGGAGTAAAGCCTGATGGGACTCCGAACGATTCAACTGTGCGTGCAAGTTTTGAGATTCACTGCAATGATGTGCATAATTTTATCTGCCAACTCAACATGAGTCCTTTTTCCGTTAAAGGAATGACGGGTTTTGTGTTTACTGTTACTGATGCAACTGTTGACATGAGTGAAGTGAGCAATCACCAGACAATGTCATTTCCTTCCGGTTATAATCTTGAACCCGGTATGTCGCCGGAAATGTGGACGGGATTTTATCTGAAATCCTTTAAAGTAAAACTTCCTCCCGAACTGAAAAGAAAAGATGGAACGACGCCGGAAATCTTTGCGAGTAACATGATATTTGATAATACTGGATTGACTGGAGTTTTTGGCGCCAACAATGTTTTTACGATCAGCAACGGAAGCGCTTCAGGTTGGGCATTGTCTCTTGACAACATCAATGTTCACCTCACACAAAATCATTTGAACGGTGGAGGACTCGCCGGCAAGATCAGGATCCCGGCAATGAAGACAACCGAATTTAATTACACTGCAATATTTGCGCAGAATAACTATACAAATGAACTGGATTACGCCTTCTCTGTACAGCCTAAAAGTAATGTTAGCATGGAGGCGTTTTCTGCTAAAGTAACGTTGAATAACAATTCAATTCTTACAGTTGCAAAAAGCAATGGAAAACTTGTTCCTGAAGCTAAATTGTCTGGATCAATTACAATTGAAAATACCGACTGGCAGCAAAATGGACTTGCTTTTCAGGATCTGGTTATCGCGACACAAAGTCCGTACATTAAGTCGGGAGTTTTTTCTCTAACCGGAAACGGAACTAATAAGATTGGTTCTTTTCCAATTTCCATTTCAGCCATTGGTTTTAATATTCACCCCACTGCGCCGGCGTTATTTGCCGACGTTGCATTAAACCTTATGGGTTCCGAAGATTTTTCATTTTCAGCAGAAACTCGTGTAATTGCGCTTGCTAAAATTATTCCCCCTCAAACCTCGAACGATAATCCGGATTTTCAACTTGATCGCGTGATGATAAATAATATCGCGATTGAAGTTAGCACGCAGCCATATCATCTTGCAGGAGCAATCAGCTGGAAATCTAATGATCCCGTTTACGGCAAAGGATTTTACGGCGGCATAACAGTGGAGATTGAAGGTGTTTTAGATGGACCGATGTCTTCTTCAGTTTGGTTTGGTTCTGTGAATAATATGAAATATTGGTATGTCGATATTACTGTGCCGGTTGATATACCTGTCTATGGAATAGTTAGAATAAAAAGACTGAAAGGTTCCTTGTCATACCACATGAATCAAAGTCAGAGTGCCGGGGCGCTGGCATCAAACATTCACAATGACAATACACTCACTGCCCCGCTTACATTTACACCGGATTCCACTAAAGGTATTCATTTTAAAGCCGGATTGTTTTTTCATTTTGAACCACATGAAAAAACAGGTAATGGAGATGTGGTGCTTTCGGTATTATTTAATAGTCCCCAGGTTGGGGGTGGATTAAACAGCGTTTCTCTCGATGGAAATGTTTGGTTTCTTGTTACAAGAAATGAACGACAGAGTTCTACTGCTAAAGGATCAATGAATATGGTTTATGATCATATGACACATACTTTTCATGCCGTGTTCCAGGTTAATCTTAATTTACCTCAGTTGAGTGGAAATGGTACAGCGGTAATTCATTTTGCACCTGACCTCTGGTATATATGTCTTGGTAAACCTTCGCAAAAAATTACGTTGAGCATTGGTACAGGATATTTTATGGCTGGTCAGCAGTTGGAACCAATGTCTCCTCCTCCGGCACAGCTATTGGCGCTCGTTAATAGCAACGGATTATCTAATGGCAGAAACGACCAGGCTCTGAATAATGCATCGGGGTGGGTGATTGGTGTGTCGGCGGGTACTTACTCATCAGGCGCTTTTGGAATTTCAAGTGTTGAATTGTATTATGGTTTTTCAGTTTACTGTGGTTTCGATCTGATGCTGATGAATTATGGAACAACTGCGCATTGCGCGGGAAGTACAGATAAAATTGGAATTAACGGTTGGTATGCACAGGGACAGTTTTATGCCCAAATAGGAGGTGACGTTGGATTAAGAGGGACGGTGCTTAACCAGAATTTCGATATTAATATTTTTCATTTTTCTGCCGGTGCACTCCTTGCCGGACAGGCCCCAAGACCTTTGTTTCTTACTGGTGCAGTAGGTTGTGATTACGATATTTTGGGAGGAGCCATTAGTGGCCACGTTAATTTCAATTATTCAATTGGTAACTATTGTAATGTGCAGCAATGAAATTGATTTCTTACATATCAATTATTTTGATGCTATGCATGCATAGTTACGCTCAAAATTCAAAAAGTGGTAAAACTAACCTGCCAAAAAATATTTCCCCGGTAAAAAACGTTAAACAACAA
>CBIHPU010000515.1:0-3193 GCA_966211935.1 uncultured bacterium
ATTCCGCCGGACGCTTCAGTTTCTATTTTTCCATTAATGAACTGAACCGCCTTCATAACCAGCGCGGGAGAAAAATTATAAAGCAAAATCCGGTTGGCTTTTCCATTTTCAATAATTTCTCTCACATCATTAAAGGTTCTTGCTTCAACCTCAATTTGAAGCTTCAATTTTTTCGCGCGCAAATAATCCGCTGATTTATCAATTGCCATTGAAACACCACCCGCGAAATCAATGTGATTGTCTTTGATCAGCACCATATCAAACAAACCATATCGATGATTAGCGCCCCCTCCAATCAGAACTGCCCACTTCTCAAAAAAGCGGAACAGTGGAGTCGTTTTTCTTGTATCGATCACTTTGGTTTTGGTTCCAGCACACAATTTCATGAGCAATGCGGTATGCGTTGCGATTCCGCTCATGCGCTGCATCACATTCAACACCAAACGTTCAGTTGTAAGCAGCATCTGCGTATTACCTGATACAATAAAAGCCTCATCGCCCGGCTTTACCGAAGCGCCATCTTCAATAAGTTTTTTGAATTTGATTTTCTTATCCGCTATCTCAAAAATATTTTTTGCGGCTTCGATTCCCGCAATGATTCCCGCCTCTTTAATACGCAGTACCATTTGTCCCTGCTGATTTTTATTAATGGTTGCAAGTGAAGTATGATCACCATTACCTGCGTCTTCCTGCAGTGCAGCGTGAACAAATTCTTTAAAACTGAAATGTTTTTTGTGAAGGGAGATAAAATCAGTCGCTTTCATTTTCTATCCTGAACTGTGAAATCAGGTATTTCTCACCGAACTTTTTGATCAGAAAGGAAAGCCTGTATTTACCGGTTGATGTATCGAGAGTTCCTACCATGAACTGGTTGCCGGTTTTAGGCGCGCTGCTATGGCTGGTTGTGAATCCTTTAACTTTATTCTTTGCAAAGAAATCTTTCAGCACAGATTCAGCCTGAGCCTTGGAGTATACATCTTCCCTATCGAGAATTTTAAGGTCAACTTTCTCATTAAAAAAACTCGCTACTTTGGCGGCATCGCCTTTTTTAACAGCTTCAATTACATCGTTGCCGAGATCTGCTACGGGGTCGCCACCATATGGAGCTACGAGCATAAACAGTATTAAAAACAGACTCTTCATTTTCTTTTTGCAGGGACTTTCTCCCCTTTAAATTACGATTGGATTAAGTTATCTTTGCTAATACAATACAAATCCTGTACCGAAATTACTAAAAAAAAGTTCCGGGATTTCACCGCCCTATTTTATTACAATGAAAGTAAAGTTGCTGCAAGTGGGAAAAACGGAGGATAATTACCTTGAAACCGGTGTAAATGAATATAAAAAAAGGCTGAAGCACTACGTTAACTGTGAAGAAATAACAATTAAAACTCCTTCTAATGCCGGGCGTCAGGGTCAGGAAGCGCAAAAGCTGGCAGAAGGAAAAGAAATACTTAAAATTTTAACACCTGGAGAACGCCTTGTTCTGCTGGATGAGAAGGGCAAAGAATACAGTTCGCGTGAGTTTGCAACATTTATTGAGAAAGCCGGAGTGGGGGCAGTTAAGTCGATGGTTTTTGTAATCGGTGGGCCTTACGGATTTTCGGAAGAAGTATACGCGAAAGCAGACGCGCGACTAAGTCTTTCACGAATGACCTTTTCTCACCAGATGGTAAGGCTCTTTTTCTGGGAGCAACTTTATCGTGCATTTACAATTATAAAGGGCGAAAAATATCATCACGATTAGTTATCTTGTAGAGTATTATCGTGTAGATGAAGAAGACAAATCAATAGCATCAATTTAGTTTCGGTTGGACGACGATATCATAGTAAATAAAGGTTACCTGGATGATCTTGGCGCGGTAGATATGATTGCCATGCCCAGTTATATCATCCTTATTGTTTTTATTTCGAGGGTAATCAAAAACAAAAACATTAAGGATAAGCCGTATTACAAGTATTTCACGCTTGGTCTTTATGCAAAAATTTTCGGAGCGATTGCTTTCTGTTTTGTTTATACATATTACTACAAAGGCGGTGATACTATAGGTTACTACGAATCCACCCGTGCCTTTTCCAATTTGCTGCTCCAGCATCCGTCAGATTTTTTTGATGTGTATTTCTCCCCTGCGTCAAGCGCAGGTTATAACACTTTTGATTTTCACACAGGTTATCCCTGGGCCTATCTCTATTTTGAAGAGCGTACACTTTTTACAATTAAATTACTAACGCCGCTGGTATTCTTATGTTTCAACAGTTACCTGCTTTCAAATATTGTACTTGCGGTCTTTGCTTTTTCGGGTGCGTGGCAGATGTATAAACTTTTTGTACGTTATTATCCAGCATACTCAAAACCTATTGCAATCGGTTTACTATTTGTACCAACAGTAATTTTCTGGGGTTCAGGAATGATCAAGGACAGCATTACACTCTCCGGTGTTTGCTGGTTCTTTGCTTCTTTTGAAAAATTCTTCATCTCAAAAATCGACAGAAAAAAATCCGCCTTTCTGATGGTGCTTTTCAGCATACTGGTTTTTCAGATCAAACCATACATCATAATGGCTGCCACTCCCGGAATGATCGTCTGGCTCCTCTATTCGCGAACATATAAAATCAAAAACGGATTCCTGCGATACGCCGCAATTCCATTTATAGTTGCTGCAAGTATAGGCGGTGGAATGTTATTTCTTAATTTGCTTGGCGATAGTCTTGGAAAATTTTCAATTGACAAGATCCTCGAAACGGCAACTGTAACACAGGATGATTTGAAACGCGATTATTATAAGGGTAGTTCGTTTGACATTGGAAAAATTGAACCTAATGTAATGGGATTCGCTTCCAAAAGTCCGCAGGCCATTACCGCGGGACTCTTTCGTCCTTTTATTTGGGAAGCAAGAAACGTTGTTGTTTTGCTTTCAGGATTAGAAAACCTTTTGCTGCTTTTCTTGTGCGTTTTCGCCTTATGGAAAATGAAAATATTCGGTCTTTTTCGTTTTCTTTTCGATAATCCGCTGCTGCTTTTTCTTTTTCTTTATTCAATTCTGTTTGCGTTCTCAATCGGAATTTCGACTTCAAACTTCGGAGCGTTGATCCGTTTTAAAGTCGCCTTTCTGCCATTTTTTGCAGCTACATTTTTGCTATTGTATAAAATGTCCAGAAAAAATCAGAGTCTGAACTATGCTGTTTAATTCCT
>CBIHPU010000516.1:0-3187 GCA_966211935.1 uncultured bacterium
ATGGGCAAGCCCGATGAAGTGGCGGCCCTGGTGTCGTTCCTTGCCTCTGAAGAAACTTCGTTTATCACGGGGGCGAATTACTCCATAAACGGGGGACAGCACGTTTATTAATTGTTTTCTGAATTCTATCGTTTTTATTTTCTTCCAAATTAAATTGTGGATCAAAATGCTTTTTGATCCGTTTAAAGTAATGATGGAAAATTCAAAATCTTTCTACCTTTGCCGCACACTAAACACAGAATAATATGCCAACAACACTAGTAGGAAAAAAAGCGCCTTCATTTAAAGCCAAGGCCGTAGTTAACGGAGGCGAAATCGTAAACGATTTTTCATTGGATCAATACGTGGGAAAAAAATATGTGATCTTCTTTTTCTATCCAAAGGATTTCACTTTTGTTTGCCCGACTGAATTGCACGCTTTCCAGGAGCAACTGAACGAATTTGAAAAACGCAATTGCCAGGTGGTAGCCTGCTCAACTGATACGGAACAATCTCATTGGGGTTGGCTTCAGGTTGAAAAAGCGAACGGTGGTATTAAAGGGGTCACTTATCCCGTTGTAGCAGATACTACCAAAACAATTTCCATCAATTATGGTTGCCTTTTTGGTGAGTATGATTCTGACGATGATGGAAACCTGATCGCTGATGGACCAATGATCGCTTTCCGCGCGTTGTACCTTATTGATAAGAATGGAAAAGTGCGTCACCAGTTGGTAAACGATCTTCCTATAGGAAGAAATGTTGATGAGGCCATCCGCGTGCTTGATGCATTGCAGTTCAATGAAGAACACGGTGAAGTTTGTCCTGCAAACTGGGTGAAAGGAAAAGAAGGAATGAAAGAGTCTCACAAGGGTGTTGCAGAATATCTTGCAAAACATTAATTGAAATTCTCCTAAACAAAAAGCCCCGGAATTGTTTTTTCGGGGCTTTTTTATTGAAAAAAATTAGTTTCAACTTCACGAAATTTACTTTCCCCATTCCCACATCCCCCATTTTACTTTATCATCAACTTTTACTCCGCACTGTTTTAATGTGAGAAGAATGTGACCACGATGATGCGCCTCGTGACTTAACATGTATCCGAGAAATGGAATTAAACCTTTTTTAAAACCTTTTACTTTCGCGTCTTTTTGCAGAGATTCCAAAATCATTTTTTCAACTGCGTCTCCACTTTTGATCAGACTTGTCTTGAGCAATTCTTTTTTGTTCGCTTCTTCTTTTGGAATTTTCTTAATGCCCGCAATAAAATCTTTATTGATTATTTCCAGCCAGGTGAGTCTCAGGTCATGCAAATGTGCCAGTTGCATGCCAACTGTTCTGCCGCCCCGCTTGCTTAAGGTTGAATCCAGCGCGTCTTCATTCAGGCTATCAAGTAACATTAATGACATTCTGTTATTAATGTTCCAGGTTTCGGTTATTTGTTCTGAAATGTTCATCGAAAATAATTGTGAATAATTGTAAAATTACTTTTTTCCGCTTCTGACAATTAAAAATGTTCGTTTCATAAAATGAAAATATTGTGTAATTATGTGTGATTATATACCCGGTAATATTTAAAAATAATTTATGCCAGTCATCATTACAGAACAGGAAAACGGAGTTTTAAAAATAAAGCTCAACCGCCCGGATAAGTTCAATAGTTTTAACCGGGAGATGGCGCTACAGCTGCAGTCAGCTCTGGAAGAAGCTTCAAAAAATAAAACAATCAGAGCAGTATTGTTGACCGGTGAAGGAAAAGCATTTTGCGCGGGACAAGATCTGTCGGAAGCGATAACACCCGAAGGGCCCGGCATAAAAAAAATAGTTGAGGAACATTATAATCCTATAATTACCGCGTTGAGGAAACTTGAAAAACCCGTTATATGTGCGGTAAATGGTGTGGCAGCCGGTGCTGGCGCAAATATTGCTTTGGCATGTGATGTAGTGATTGCTGCCGAAGGCGCGTCTTTCATACAGGCGTTCAGTAAGATTGGATTGATTCCGGATAGTGGAGGAACGTTTTTTCTTCCCCGGCTTATTGGATTTCAACGCGCTTCAGCATTAATGATGCTGGGCGATAAAGTAAGCGCGCAGGATGCAATGCAAATGGGAATGTTGTATAAGGTGTTTCCGGATGTGACACTTCAGCAGGAGGCGTTGAAATTGGCATTTACGCTTTCTGAAATGCCAACGGTTGGAATTGGACTTACAAAGCGATTGCTCAATGAAGGAACATCGAACAATCTGCATACACAGTTAAAAAGAGAAGGCGAGGAGCAGGTTAAAGCAGCTTCTTCGCATGATTATAATGAAGGTGTGAAAGCTTTCCTGGAAAAAAGAAAACCAGCTTTTAAGGGTGACTAATTAAAAAAGTTTTGCTATGGATCTGTCATTGAAAATAGAATCGGTTTCAGATATCAGCGAAAATGATTTTTTTGAGAATTATTTTGTTCCGCAAATCCCGGTAATAATTAAAGGTCTTACTAAGGGGACAGTTGCCGGAGAGAAATGGAACCTGGACTACTTTAAGCATACAATGGGTCATCACATGGTTCCGTTATTCGATAACCGCAAGCCCAACAGGGGTTCCGCGTTCACGGTTCCGGATCTTCAAATGAAATTTTCCGATTTTATTGATGAAATAACGAAAAATCCGGAGTCACCGTTGCGGATGTTTTTGTTTAATCTGTTCAAACTGAACCCTGAACTGACAAAAGAATTTCCCTGTCCAACGATTGCAAAAGGTTCGTTCTCAAAAATAGGATTCATGTTCTTTGCAGGGCGGAATACCACAGTGAGAATTCATTACGATATCGATATGAGCAACGTGTTCCACACGCACTTTTGTGGAAGGAAACGCGTAGTTCTTTTTTCGCCCCAGTATAACGATCAGCTGTACCGTTTACCATACAACACTTACTCTCTGATCAACGTAGACAAACCTGATTACGATAAATATCCCGCGCTAAGATTTGTAAAAGGTTATGATTTTATTTTACAGGATAGTGATACTTTGTTTATGCCGGCCGGATACTGGCATTATATGACTTACCTGGATACGAGCTTTTCTGTGAGCTACCGCAAGCTTGCCAAAACGGGCGCGCAAAAAATTGATGGCGCTTTAAATCTTACAACGCGTTTGTGGTACGATAAGATGATGAACAGAATTTACGGAAACAAATGGCTGGGGAAAAAAGAGAGATTGGCT
>CBIHPU010000517.1:0-3184 GCA_966211935.1 uncultured bacterium
GTCTTTTGTTGCCATCCAGGAAAATTTTGAAGTAGTGTCTTTCAGATTTTTTTTGTCACGCTGCGCGGCGCAATTATAAAAAATAAGAAACAGGGTAAAAAATAGAATTTTTCTCATTTCAATTTGTTAATCTTCAGTGACTAGTTTTAAAATACCTATTCATTTTAGGTTAATAATTCCCGCGGGTGATACCACTTTTCAAACAGTAATTTTCCCGAATTTAGCGTACTGAATATGCTAAAGCAACTCTATATTCAAAACTACGCTTTAATTGAAGAGATCAAAGTGAATTTTCCCGGGAAATTAACCGTTATAACCGGGGAAACAGGAGCAGGTAAGTCAATTCTGCTCGGAGCGCTTGGATTGATCCTTGGAGAGCGTGCAGACAGCCATGTGCTTCACGATAAAAGCAGGAAATGTATTATTGAAGGCAATTTTCTGGTGAAGTCATATGGCCTTAAAAACTTTTTTGAGGAGAATGAACTGGATTATGGAGATGAAGTGATCATTCGACGCGAGGTAACAGCTGAAGGAAAGTCGCGCGCTTTTGTAAATGATACACCTGTTACACTTCAGTTGCTAAAGCAATTGGGGGCCAGGCTTATTGATATTCATTCCCAACATGAAACTTTGCTGCTCAACGAAACTACATTCCGTTTTAATGTGGTTGATTCTTTTGCAGGCATATTAAAAGAAAAAGAGGAGTATAAAAAGTTTCACGCGCAGTACAGGAAAAAAGAAAGGCAGCTTGCTGAATTAAAGGCAAAAGAAGCGCAGGCAAAAAAAGATCTCGATTATTATTCCTTTCAGTTAAAAGAACTGAACGAAGCCAATATCGTTTCCGGAGAAATGAAAAACCTGGAATCGGAAGCGCAGACTTTGGAGAACGCGGAGTTGATCAAAGCGAATCTTTCCAATGCTGCCGACGCGATCAATTCCGGCGACACAAATATTCTTTCCGCCATTTCTTCTGTGAAAAATCTTATTACGCAAATTTCAAAATATGGCAATGAGTATGAAGATTTTTTGAAACGTGTGAATTCCGTATTGATAGAATTGAAAGAATTAGCGAATGATCTTTCTTATTCGGGTGACAAAGTGGTCCACGATGCCGCGCGGTTGGAAGAAGTGAACGAAAAGCTTGACCGGCTGAATCGCTTAATAAAAAAGCATGGAGTTGCGGGAGAGGATGAATTAGCGGCGCTGAAAGTTGAAATTGAAAACAAACTTCATAGTGCAGGTAGTGTTGAGACCGATATAGAACAGCTGGAAAAAGAATTGAAAGGAGAGAGCGCGAAGTTAATGAAGCAGGCAGCATTTATTTCTGAAAAGAGAAAGGCGACCATACCGCAAATTGAAAAGAAAGTAGGAGAATTGCTTTCGAGATTAAGCATGCCTAACGCGCAGTTTAAGATAGACATTGCAACCTCTGAACAGCTATCAGCAAACGGTATCGACGAGCTCAATTTTCTCTTCTCCGCGAACAAGGGCGCCGAATTCAGGGAACTGCATAAAGTTGCTTCAGGTGGTGAATTGTCGAGGCTGATGCTTTGTCTTAAAGCGATCATTTCCCGCCTGCTTTCTTTACCAGCCATTATTTTTGATGAGATCGATTCCGGTGTTTCAGGAGAGGTTGGAGCGAAGATTGGAGTCATACTTGACGAAATGAGCAAAGACATGCAGGTTGTAACAATTACTCACCTTCCACAGATTGCCAGCCAGGGTAAGCATCACCTTTTCGTTTACAAGCAGGATATCAATAATAAAACGGTCTCCTTTATAAAAGAATTGAACGATAGTGACCGCGTTACAGAAATAGCAAAAATGTTGAGTACAGGAAAAGCAACGGATGCAGCGGTAAAAAACGCGAAAGAATTATTGAAAGCCGCCGGCTGAATTATTTAGGCAGTCCGATCAGCTGAAGAAGTTCCTTATTCTCATAAACCCAGTAAAGCAAACTGTTGCTGCCATTTTCAAGCGCCAGTTTTTTGCATATACGTGAACGGTAATTCTCAACGCTTTTCGGAGTGATAAATAACTGTTCGGCAATTTCCTTGCTAGGCATGTTTTTGCTTACTAGAAAAAGAATTTTAAGTTCAGTGGGAGTAAGATCCTGCAACTTTTCCATCTCCGTACTTTTTTTATTGAACTGATCCCAGTCTGTAATTTGCGCTTTTATATCCGGACTGACGTATTTGTTTCCTTTCTCAACCTCACTGAAACATTCAAAAAGTTCCTGCGCTGAATTATCTTTCAGCACGTAAGCCATTGCCCCGGCCTTCATCGCCATTCCGTAAATTCCTTCGTTCTTGTGCATGGTGAGAATAATGATCTTGCCTTTTACACCAAGGTCCCGCATTTTAGCGCAGGCTTTTATTCCATCTTCAACAGGCATATCAATATCAAGAATAATAAGATCAGGATTTTCATTTACGGCCACGGCAAGCGCCTCCTGTCCATTGCTTGCTTCATAAAAAACACTGTCAGGCATGCGTGTAAGAATCACATCCTTTAAACCCTTTCTGAAGATCGGGTGGTCATCCGCTATTAAAATACGGTTCATAAAAAATCTTTCGAATTAAAGATAAAAGAAATTTTGCATCCTTTTGCAGCATCTTCTATTTTCATTTTTCCGTTCATCATTTTAACTCTTTCTCTCATACTGGTCATTCCTATTCCTTGGGTGCCGGAATTACTAATTCCTTTTCCGTCATCGCTATAGCTCATCGAGATTTTTTCTTCTCCTTCTCTGTTAACAGTTAAAGTAATATTACTCGCGTCCGCGTGCTTGATGGTGTTGTTCACGAGTTCCTGGATGATCCTGAACAAATGCATTTTTGTTAGCGGCGTGAATTGTGATTCAAGATTTATGTCAAAATCAAAATCAATTGTTAATGAAGTATCACGTTCCACTCTCTTTAAGAAATGTGTGATTGCTTCGTGCGCACTTAGTTTATAAAGATAGGAGGGATATAACTGATGCGAAATACTTCTGGTCTGTTCTATCACCTGACTTATGTCTGAAGTAAGGTCGGTAAAAATCTGCTTATCAGCTTTTTCAGAGCTGATGAATATTTTATTTTTTACCAGTGATAAATTCGCTCCGATGTCGTCGTGCAGTTCCCTAGCTATCCGGCTGCGCTCGCCTTCTATGCTCTCAATTAACTGCTGAGAAAAAATAACC
>CBIHPU010000518.1:0-3183 GCA_966211935.1 uncultured bacterium
TAAGTGAAAAGCAGGATGAATTTGAATGTCTTTATAAATATTCTCCTCTTCACAACGTAAAGCCGGCTTCTTATCCTGCAACAATAGTAACAACCGCCGATCATGATGATCGTGTTGTTCCCGCGCACTCCTTCAAATTTATTTCCACACTGCAGGCAAATCAGAAAGGAAGTGATCCTGTACTTATACGCGTTGATATAAATGCGGGTCACGGGTCAGGTAAACCAACATCAAAACAGATAGAGGAATTTACAGATATCTGGAGTTTCGTTTTCTATAACCTGGAAATGAAATACTGATCAGTATATGACAGAATCTTTTTTCAGGAAAATAGTTCTGTTTTTCAGCAAGAGAAAATTTCTTTTGGTTTTTTTGGTGATAATTATTGCAGGTTATCTCATTCCTGAAAATTTTGTTTTTCCGGTACACAAGGGCGGAAAAAAAGATTATAAGCAAAACTCATACTGGTATTTCCCGTGGGGCCGATCCGGAACACATAAAGGCGTTGATATTTTTGCCAAAACCGGTTCGGGTATTTATTCTTCTACTAACGGAATAGTTGTTTACTCCGGGCAGATTGCAATGGGAGGAAATGTTGTGTTCATCCTTGGACCCAAATGGCGACTCCATTATTACGCTCACATGAATTCGATAAAGACTTCCATGTTTTCTTTTATTGGCGCGGGAGAACTGATTGGAGAAGTTGGAACAAGTGGGAATGCAAAGGGCAAAGCTCCGCATCTGCATTATTCAATAAATGAACTCATCCCTCATCCATGGAACATAGACGGAGAGCATCAGGGATGGAAGAAAATGTTTTATGTAAATCCGATTCCTTTATTGAATGATGTTGCGAAATAGTTTTTTATTTCTTCTGTTTTTATTTTTTTTCGAAGCTGCCGGTCAGCAAAAAGACAATTCGCGGTTTCGTAATTTAAGTGATGCAGAGAAAAAATGGGCACGACGACATCCTTTTACCGCGTTAAAGGTAAAGCGTCTGACTAAAGAAGCGTTGCTTGTTGTCGCGGAAGTGAAACGTGAAAATCTCCTTGATCAATATGATAATGGCGGAAAACTGGATGCGTTTCGTCACGCATTTACAATGGCCTATCTCGCGCAGCGCGTCAGCGTAAAAAAATTGCGTGATCTTGGTATCGCGCATGAAAAAGCGAATTATGATCAGTTTATGGAGCGATCAGTTGAACACGGAGAAACTCCCGATTCACTGAGTGGTGAAATGGATCTCAGAAACAATGAACTTGGATTTTCTCTGGGATTAAACAATAAAAATATTCAAACTGACTCGTTAAAGATGGTTGTAATTAAAGCTATCAGCAATGGCGAAGCCTGGTGCATGCGCAGAAACCAGAAAGGAAAGTACGTGAACTGTAAAGGCGAAGAAATAGATCCCGCAGAATGGAAAGGTAAGTGGAGTGTGCCTAAGTGTTTGGTCAGGTCTCACCAGTAATTGTCATTAATATCAAATCTTACATTGATAATGTTGTTATACATCGAACCAAAAGTATAACCGATATTAAATCCAAAATTATAATCGTAATCTGTTTTCAATTGCACCTGGTTAAGCAGAATCGCTTCCGTTGATGCTTCGCTCGCTCTCAGCGAGAACTGATCATTCACTAACCTGAATCCGCCCCATATTCCAATACGCAGTCCTTTTAGCGGATTGAAATTTATTGAGGGATAAATTGAAAGATTATAGTTACGGGAATAATTCAGGTAATGCCAGCATCCGGCAGAGACATCAACTGTTCCCCATTTTTCTATTCGGGAAAACTGTAACACCAGCGCCTGGAGTCCGTAATATGCATTTGTTTTATTATAAACGGTTCGCTCGTCATATTCCTGGTATCTCGCGCCTATTCTGTACACTAATCTCAATTGTCTTCTGGTTGCCACATCGTACGGAAAGAAATTATATTCCAGCGCCGGATAATAACTTACGCTGTGATTTAAGTTAGACTGCGTAGAACGGAAGTAGGTTGCGAATTGTCCCCACGCGAAATGTTTACCAAGTGAAAATGAAAGCAGGTGAAACACGCCTAAATTATTCTGAAATCCTTTCACTGTGGTGGTGTCATCAATTTTATATTCCTGAGTATTCAGATTGTACCAGCTGCCAGTTGAAGTCTTTATTTTTTCTGTCGTCCTGTTCGCGCTTACAAAATAATTCATGCTGAAATATTTTTGGTATGAATTCCCATTGCCAAAAACATCCGTGTTAAAGTTGAATGTCCAGAAATTCCATTTGTCTTTTACTTTCTCAGCGCTCATGGAATTTGAACTGCTGTCTACACTGTATGTAATTTTATCAATCAGTTTGGTCTGAATAATGTATTTAAGCAAACCTTTTTTAATTGTGTTCAGGATATTCAAACGTATTTCCGCGTTCGCCTGGTTGGCAGTGGCGTCTGTATTGAGCGTATCGTTTTGTCCAGCGAATTTGTTTTGTCCTACAAAATATAAAGTGTAATGTATTCCTCCTCCACCATTTCCATTAAGCGTAATAAGCAGGTATATGTCGGCCATTCTTCTGTCACGAACGAAATTTACGTAATTGAGTTCCTGTCTGTAATATGATTGTGTGCAGACTTCGCAGTCAAAATAAAGGTTTGGAGCATCTTTTCTAAGATTCAATGTATCTTCCTGTGCAGATGAAAGCAGAACGAAGAATTGCAGGAAGAATAGATAACGCATCGGGTTAAATGTATGACATTAATTGTGATAACAACTAAAAACAAACTGATAACGCGTAAAAGACAGAAAGTAACAGGGGAAATTATTGCTTGTACAACTTGGTATAATAAAGCTGTAGCTTCATTTGTTTGTCAGGATTTTCAGGTCCTGCAATTACGGCACGATACGGTTTCGACGCGCTTTCGCCGGGGTAAATGAAGAATCCATAGTTTCCTTTTTTTCCGTTCAGGATCTGGTTGATGTGACGGGGAATATTAATAATGTAACGCTTATTGGTTGCATCATATGCGCCACCAACCCAGTTACCACCAATATCAGCTATGTCGGTCAGTTCTCCGTTTGCATCATACGCTTTGATTCCGAAACCAAGCGGCGTTTTATAATCTGTAGTATACCAGAGTGGATTTTCATAAAAGGGAATTACAAATTCAGCTTTCGCAACAGAAACATGGCCAGCATCTAAATACA
>CBIHPU010000519.1:0-3171 GCA_966211935.1 uncultured bacterium
ATCGAGGTAAAGTTACTGATTAGCCACACTTAATTAATTATATTTGTCACTCCTCAATTCAGAAAAAAACATAACGTGGACATTTCCCCAAAAATAGATCTGTTTGTTATTGGCGCGCAGAAAGCGGGAACCACTTCTCTGAAAAATTACCTTGGGGAACATCCGGATATTCTTACCCATGAATCAAAGGAATTCAGCTTTTTCTACGATGATGAGGAATATGGAAAAGGATACAATACCGCATTTAAAAAATATTTTGGCAGATCTGACTCAGGCGGCAGGAAAGTAGTTTGCAAACACGCGCATTTGTACTCCAGTGAGAAAGCGATCCAGCGTCTCAGGGAACATAATCCGGATTGCCAGCTGGTTTTAATACTACGCAATCCGGTCAGCAGAACCTTTTCTTCCTATCTGATGGAGAAACTGTATAGCCGTGTTAATTTTGAGTTTGAAGAAATGAAACACGCTTTGGATGGGAGCGGAAAACTAAAGCTGGAAGACTGGCAGTTTGAAGCGCTGATTCAGTTTGGTCTTTATGCCAGCTATATTGAGATCATTTATAAATATTTTCCTAAGGAACAGGTGAGATTGATTTTGTTTGAGGATTTTAAAAAGACGCCCCTGAAATATTGCCGGCAGATCTTTTCTGGATTCAAGGTTAACTCTGAATTTCAACCGAGGGTAAGAGTAGTGCATAACAAAACCGCCATACCAAGATCTCAAATGCTTGCAGCCTTCATTAAAGTATTCCTGGTTGAAAAGAATCCTGTTAAAGAAGGAATTAAAAGAGTTATGCCTGCAAATGCAACGTCGCGCTTAGGTGAACGGTTAAGAGATGTGAACAGGTCAGAAAAGGCTAACTTTAAAATGAGCGCTGAAATGACAGAGTTCCTTCAGCGTTATTTTGAACCGCACAACCAGCAACTAAGCAGACTTACGGGACTAAATCTTTCGTCATGGAAAGAATAGTTTAGTCCTTATGCTTCATGAATTTCAACGGAATAATTTTTCCCTGGTACCCGATCTTAACACAATAAATTCCAGATCGTATTTGGGTCAGATCAAGGCGAATGAATTGCATTCCCTTTCCCATGAATTCTTCAATGGGTTGAAATACCAGCCTGCCATCAGCGTCAAAAACTTCAACCTTAAGAGTTGCACCGCGGGGAACATTAAGTGGAATTGAGATCTCATTCTCCGCCGGGTTAGGAAACATTGGATAAACAATCAGCCTGGTTGAATCAAGCGAAGTGCAACGATCATTGTTTTCAGATACTTCATCGTTAAACCCATTCGGATTCAACACTCTCGCGCAGACAAAATCAGTTTCTTTATTTCCATAAAGCTGAGATGAAAAATTGTAGGTGATAACCGCGCCCTTGTTTAAAATGCCTGTCCAATTCTCTTTCATGTAAGCGCCGTTATTCAGTTGAACATAAAGTTCCATTGACGAAACGTCTATCGTCCCTTTATTTTGAATAACTGCAGTAACGTCTAAAAAGTTATTCTGTTCCGTAAAATGTAATTCGATCACTGCCACATCAAGCCTTGAATCCAAAACAGAAATGGTGTCGAGCCAGGAACGATTACAACCATACGCGTTAAATGAAGTCAGATTTATAAAATAGGTTCCTGTATCCTGGTAAACGTGCGTTGGATTCTGGGAGAATGCCTGGGAATTATCTCCGAAATCCCAGAACCACGTTGTTGCTCCGCTACTGTTGTTTGCAAAATTAACTGTTAACGGCGCGCTTCCGTAAGGTGGAGAAAATGTAAACGCTGCGGTAGGTGCAGGATAAATAGTATATACGGTTGAATCCTCATCTGTGCATCCTTTATCTGAAGTAACAGTCAAAATTACCGTTTGCGTTCCGGCGCTTGAAAAAAGTAACACCGGATTTTGAATTGCGGACGTGACTGAATTACCAAAATCCCAGATACGACTGGCAATACTTCCACTGCTAATTAAAGTACTATCATAAAAATGAACGGAATCGTTAACACAGGTATTTCCAATTGCAATATTTGCAATGGGTTCTGGATGAACAGTGATTGTCTTATAAACCGAGTCAATGCAACCATTGCTTGCAGTAACAACATGCAACACATTGTAAACTGCGCTGATAGTATAAGTGTAAGCAACGTTTACCAATGAAGATGTTGAGGAATTTCCAAAGTTCCAGTGACTCAAGCTTAACGTTGTTCCTGAAGGTAAAGTGGTGGAATCAGTAAAATTTACAATGTTGTTCTGACAAGCAATTGAGCTTGTGATTCCCGCAATGGGTTTGGGTTTAATGACAATGGGTAACTGCGTGGAGTCAATACAACCATAATCATTTTTAACTTTCAACTGGACAGAATAAGTGCCTGCTGCAGGATAGGTATGAAATGGATTTTGTGATGAAGAATAGTTAGATCCGGCAGGATCATTAAAATTCCAATCCCAGGAAGCCAGACTATAACCAAATCCGTTACTCATATCCAGAAAAGAACTTGCCGAAGCTTCACAATTATTCAGTACAGAAAAATTTACAAAAGGAAGAGGAAATACGTGAACAGATTTTACGATGCTCGCGTTACAGCCGGAATCGGTTGTAACAAGCAGCGTGACATTGAAATATCCTGTATCAGAATAGGTGTATTGAGGATTTTGTGCAAAAGACGTATCTCCATTCCCGAAATTCCAGCTCCATGAAACAATATTATTTCCTGTCGGCGGAAGCGAAAGGTCAATAAAATCACTTGCCCTGTTAATACAACTGGTGTCAACAGCAAAATTTACTCCCGGGGCAACGCCTGAAATGGAAACATTAACTGAATCAACCATTACACAACCGGAACCATTTGTTATTGTAACCGAATAAGTGCCGCCGGACTGAACAGTAAGCGTGTCATTGACACTGTTATCCGACCATAAATAAGCTAGCGGCATTGTTCCGCCACTTCCATAAACAGTTAGGTAGTTTCCGGCACAGAAAGAAGTATCGGGACCAAGCGTATATAAAAACAAAGTAGAATCGATAGTAACCTGAATTGAATCTGTAAAATTACAGCCGACAGAATCCGTTACTTTAAGCCAGTAAAGTCCGGATTGAGCTACGGCTAAAGTGAAACCAGTGCTGCTATCGGACCAAAGATGAGTGTAATTATTGCTACTTGAATCAGCTAAAA
>CBIHPU010000520.1:0-3169 GCA_966211935.1 uncultured bacterium
CGAGAACGAGCAGATGGTCCGCGTCGAGATCTGCGACGACGGTCCCGGCATCCCGGCCGACGTGATGGACAAGATCTTCATGCCGAATTTTTCTACAAAGACTGAAGGAATGGGATTAGGACTTGCGATGGTAAAAAATATCGTTGAATCCTTTAACGGGAAGATCTGGTTCGAAACAGTCCAGGGAGAGGGAACTGTGTTTTACGTAAGCTTTGAAACAGTTTAAGAACTATAGCTTAATCCGGATTCCGGACTGTTCTTTAGTCTTTATACATTACTTCTTTTACCGCGCGAATTGTTCTCGACACATTTGGCAACGAAGCTTCAATCAGAGTTGGCGCATACGGAAGCGGAACATCAGCGCTGGTAACTCTCCTGATCGGCGCATCCAGATAATCAAACGCGTTCTTCTGCACCATGTAAGTGATCTCGGAAGAAATTGAAGCAAGCGGCCATGCCTCCTCAACAATTACAAGCCTGTTGGTTTTCTTTACTGAATTAATGATGGAATCATAATCGATAGGGCGCACTGTTCTCAGATCGATAACCTCAGCGGAAATTCCGTCTTTCTCCAACTCTTTCGCGGCAGCTAAAGCAACTTTAGTGATCTTTCCGAAAGTAGCAATGGTCACATCCTTACCTTCGCGCTTTATATCGGCAACACCTATCGGCAACACATATTCTCCTTCAGGAATTTCTCCTTTATCACCATACATCTGCTCACTTTCCATAAAAATGATCGGATCGTCATCGCGGATGGCGGCTTTCAAAAGTCCCTTTGCATCATAAGGTGTGCAGGGAACAACCACCTTTAATCCGGGACAGTTTGCAAACCAGTTTTCAAACGCTTGTGAGTGCTGTGAGCTAAGCATTCCCGCTGAAGCAGTAGGACCACGAAATACAATTGGAACGGAGTATTGTCCGCCACTCATGCTCATCATTTTCGCGGCTGAGTTGATTACCTGGTCAATTGCAACGAGTGAAAAGTTGAAAGTCATGAACTCAATTATTGGACGTAATCCGTTCATGGCAGAACCAACACCGATGCCGGCAAAGCCTAGTTCCGCGATAGGCGTATCAATCACCCGCTTCGCGCCAAACTCAGCAAGCATTCCTTTACTTACTTTATAGGCTCCGTTATATTCAGCCACTTCTTCTCCCATCAGGTAAACACGCTCGTCGCGGCGCATTTCTTCGCTCATTGCTTCCCGAAGGGCCTCACGAAATTCAACTGTTTTCATAGGTCAATTTTAAGGAAAGCAAAGGTAGGAAAAAAGTTTGTCCATCTGGACACAAAGTTCACAATGGACCACTAAGGATGCAAAGAAAAATAGGTATTGTTAGGAGAGATTAGAATGGACCACTAAGGACCTAGGAAAAACGGTTTGCAGGTTGAACACAAAGTCCGAGGGGTAGTTACAATTATCTGATCACTCTTCGTATCCCTTTCTTAAGCAGAGGTTCATTAAAATTCAACAACAAACCAAGTTTAGTATCGGAAAATTTTAAATACGTGAGCATTTGCGCTATATGTACGTCAATTATTGCTTCAACGGATTTTATCTCTACAATCAATGAACCCTCAACCAAAAGATCAATTCTGAAAGCTGTTGAAAGTACCATGTCTTTATACACAACAGGCATACGCTTCTGTCGCTCAACGTTAATCCCTGACTTTTGTAGCTCATAATTTAAACATGACTCATAAACTGATTCAAGTAGCCCCGGGCCCAAAACTTTGTGCACTTCTATTGCACGTTCAATTACTTTTGCCGACAAGTCGTTACAAAAAGTGTACTCATCAATAATTTTCATTCTCGTTTTACTTTTTAAGATTAGCCGTCAAAATTATTCGCCCTAAAAGAATTCAGCGTATAGTTTTAAAAATATAAACTTATTAACCGCGGTATTATCGATGTTAATAATTTCTATATGAATCTCTCTATTATACTCTTTGTTTCTCTGGTTGAACTTGTTATCCAGTAAAAATCAGTCGTCTTTTACTCCTTACTCTTCATTGCGTTCATAATCTCCGGTTTCAGTAAGTATTTCCCATAGTGCTCTTTGTGTCTACCCAGTGCTCTTTGTGTCCAAAGCAACACATTCCAATTTTAATTCTTGAGGCGTTTAATAACTTCCCCTTGCACAGCCTCACAGTATTAAATATCTTGGCTTTACAATGCCGGAGCAAATTTCACACATACGCCTTTCAGAACTCGCAGTTCGTGTACGCGCCGTAATTTCCAACGCGTTTACGGGCCAGTTCTATTGGGTGGTGGCGGAAATTTCTGGTCATAAGTTTTACGCGGACTCCAATCGCCATTACCTTGATCTTGTAGAAAAACTCGAGGGACAGAATGTTGAAGCAGCTAAAATAAAAACCACTGTATGGAGCGAGGGCGCGAAACAAATCCAGGTTTTTGAGAGTGCAACCGGACAAAAATTTACAGACGGATTGCAGGTGCTGGTAAAAGTTCGGGTGGAATATCATATTGTCTATGGACTTTCATTGGTGATATCCGACATTGATCAGTCATTCACACTTGGTAATCTTGAAAAACAACGCCTGGCTACATTGTTGCGCCTTGTAAAAGAGAATCCCGGAAAAATTTACCAGGAAGATGGCGAGTATGTAACCACAAACAAATTATTAAAGCTTAATAAAGTTATGCAGCGGGTAGCTCTGGTAGCTTCATCAAACTCGGAGGGATTCCATGATTTTATGAGCAACATCCGCAAAAACAAATTCGGCTTCACTTTCAACATTGATTATTATTTTACTTCCGTGCAGGGAAATTTTGCGGAAGAAGAATTGAAAAACACAATGATCAGGATCTACGATTCCAAAAAGGAATACGATTGTGTTGTGATCATTCGCGGTGGTGGAGCCAAGACTGATTTCCTGGCGTTTGACACCTATGGAATTGCACGTGCGGTTGCTCGTTTTCCGGTTCCGGTAATTACGGGTATTGGACATTTACGGGACGTAAGTATAACTGACATGATGGCGCACACAAACACAAACGCGCCAACAAAAGCCGCGGAGTTTATCATTGCGCATAACCGTTCGTTTGAAGACGAATTGCAGCGTATTCAGAAATCAGCCATTATAAAAGCGCAGCAGAAAATATCTTTAACACAATTACAGATCAGTCGTATTAATGCAGCG
>CBIHPU010000521.1:0-3167 GCA_966211935.1 uncultured bacterium
ATTTCATTGGATTCTTCATTCTCATGTTATCCATGAAAATAAATCCGTGGGTGGGCGTGATCTGTTCCGTAGCCTTTGCTTTTTCTTCTTACTTCTTTATCATAATTGAAGCTGGACACAATTCAAAAGCCGTCGCAATCGGTTATTCTCCCGCTCTGCTCGGCGGAATTATTTTATTGCTGCGACAAAAATGGTTACTTGGTTTTGTTTTAACCGCCTTGTTCTTCGCTCTCGAGATCTGGGCGAACCATCCGCAGATCACGTATTATTTCTTTTTGCTTTATGGACTGATCATACTCGGAAAAGCTTTCGATTTTTTCAGGGAAAAACAGTTCAAAGTATTTTTTAAAGCAATTGGGCTGATGGTACTAGCGCTTGGAATTGGAGTTGCTCCGAACATTGCGAACTTATGGACAACAGCTGAGTACACAAAATACACAACGCGTGGTCCATCTGAACTTACCATAAATGCAGACGGAAGTAAGAACGAAGACAAAAAAGGTTTGCCTATTGAATACGCCACAGACTGGAGTTATGGAAAAGGCGAAAGTTTTACATTGCTGGTTCCAAACTATAAAGGAGGAGCATCAGGCGTAATTTCTGAAAATGTTGACGAAAAAATTCTTGATAAAGTAGACGCCAATTACACGGAGTACGTTTCTCAAAGCAATATCTATTGGGGCGATCAGCCGTTCACATCAGGACCGGTGTATGCCGGAGCGATAGTGGTGCTGCTAAGTCTGATAGCATTATTTGTTGTTAAGGACAGAATGAAATGGTTTCTGTTCGCAGGCGCCTTGCTGGCGCTCACGCTCTCGTGGGGAAAGAATTTTCCTGCACTCACGCAATTCTTCTTCGACTATGTTCCTTACTACAACAAGTTCCGTGCAGTGTCAATGATTCTTGTTGTGGTGGAGTTGGTTTTGCCTCTTCTTGCCGCTCTTTTCCTTCATGAAATTGTAACAGCTGACCGGGCTTTACTGAAACAAAAAATTGCCGGTAAAATTAATCCGGTAAAAAAAGGAATTATCATTTCAAGCTCAATAGTACTGCTTTTCCTTCTTGGTGCATCCGCCGCTCCCCGTATGTTCAACACTTTTCATTCGCAACAGGAAGATCCTTCCTATTATGAAAAAGAACGTAAAAAGGAATTACTTGAAAAAGCGAAACAGGAAAATCCGGGCATGAACGAAATGCAATTGATGCAACAGGTTGAGCCTGTTCTTGACCAATACATGGATGGATATAAAAACTTTTTGAAAGAGCTGGAAGATGTAAGAATATCCTATTTCAGGCAGGATGTGCTGCGTTCACTCTTTTTCGTTATGCTCGCGGCAGCTTTATTGTTGCTCTACACTTCATCTACCAATTTTTCAAAGGAACTTTTTTATGTGGCAATGGGATTACTGATCCTTACAGACATGTGGATGGTGAATAACCGTTACCTCAATAAAGACAGTTACCGCGAAAAATCAGAAGAAGAATTCGTGGCTTCGCCTGCCGATGAATTCATTTTGAAAGATAACAGTGCCATCGATTACCGTGTCGTGTCAACCGCCGTAAACACTTTCAATAATTCAACTGTCTCTTATTTCCATAAATCAGTGGGTGGTTATCACGGCGCAAAGCTTAAACGCTTCCAGGAACTGCGTGAGTTTCATCTTGACAAAGAATTATTCTATGCCGGCAAAATCGCGGATGACAATTATCCCGATTCAATTGCCATTCCATACCTTACAAGGTATACTCCGGTTCTGAATATGCTGAATACACGCTACTTCATCACGCAGAAAAATGTTGGAGGTAAGCCATACGAGAATCCCGCGGCTAATGGAAATGCGTGGTTTGTAAGTCAGGTCAGATGGGCGCCGAACGCAGATTCTGAAGTTGTGTGGACAGGGAATATAAACACAAAAACAACCGCGGTTATCAATGAAAAATTCAAGAATCAGTTACAGGGATGGGATAAGATTGCGGGGTCATGGGCAACAATTAAGCTGGATGAATACAAACCAAATTATCTGAAATATTCATTCGATAGTAAGTCGCAGCAATTGATTGTTTTTTCCGAGATCTGGTATCCTGCAGGATGGAACGCTTATATTGACGGAAAGTTGACGCCACACGTTTGCGCCAATTATATTTTGCGCGCGATGATGGTTCCCGCAGGCAAACATTCCATAGAATTTAAATTTGAACCGAAGAGTTATTATACGGGACAAAAAATTTCGACGGCAGGATTAATTCTTTATTATCTGGTGGTTTTTGGAGGTTTGGGTTGGTACGTTTATACAAGATGGAAAAAGAATCAGAATCCATTAAAAGCGTAATAACATTCATTAATGAACTATAAAAAAATCCTGCTGCCGGTTGTCGCGGCCATTGCAATTTTCCTGGTAATTGATCTTGTTTATTTCCGCCACGGACTCAAAAAGAATGTTGTTTTAGAGCAAGGCGACATTACACAACACAAAGGCGCGTCAAAAGAACTTGCAGATTATCGTGAGGAGACTGGTAGTGAAGCATTGTGGACCAATTCAATGTTCGGTGGAATGCCCGCATTTCAGGTTTCTGTGATTTACGCAAACAAGGCATTGAAGTTCATTCATAACGCGTTTCAGTTATTCCTGCCCCATCCGGCAGGATACGTGTTTCTCTATTTCATCGGATTTTATATTCTGATGCTCTGCCTGCGAATCAACAGCTGGGTTGGAATAGTTTGTTCTGTTGCTTATGCCTTTTCATCTTATTTTTTTCTCATACTTATTGCAGGACATAACTCAAAAGCTGTGGCGCTTGGTTACGCACCTCCGCTTTTGGGCGCGGTAATGTTACTTTACCAGAAGAAATGGCTGCCTGGTTTTGCGCTCACCGTTTTATTTATGGGGCTCGAAATTTACGCGAATCATCCTCAGATAACTTATTACATTTTCCTGCTTCTGGGTTTACTTATCTTTTGGAAAGGAATCACCGCCCTCAGGGAAAAAGCGCTGCTGGATTTTGCTAAAGCAAGTGGCTTGTTTGTTATTGCCTTGCTGATAGGAATTGGCCCAAGTATAAGTTTGTTGTGGTCCACTGCTGAATACGGCAAACATTCAATACGCGGTCCGTCGGAACTGACTATAAACGAGGATGGCACAATCAACGAAAAAAAAAAAGCGCTGCCT
>CBIHPU010000522.1:0-3157 GCA_966211935.1 uncultured bacterium
CAAAATAAACAAGTCCCAACAGTAAAACTACAACAACTGCGTAGAGCCAGTAAAAATTGAAAGAATTTTTCGGATTTTTTCCTGGAACGCGGTTTTTGGGTCGCCCCTCACCCCTTTCCGGACCATGATCGTGTCCGGCGGGCTTATTATGCTGATCAGTTGCCTGATTTAAATTTTTGTTTTCTTCGCTCATCTCCATCTAATTTACTAATAAAAAAATTAATTGCCTATTTCCCTCACATCAGCATCGGCCCAAAGGCCCTCTATATTATAAAATTCACGCGTTTCTCTAAGAAAAACATGCGCTACAACATTCACAAAATCCATTAAAATCCATTGCGAATTTTCCCATCCTTCACTGTGAAATGGTCTTTCGCCTGTTTGTTTTTTTACCATCTCTTCCACTGATCCCGCTATAGCGTTTACGTGAGTGGTTGATTCCGCGTCGCAGATAACAAAGAAATCACTCACGCGGTTCTGTATATCACGCAAGTCAAGCAGCGTGATGTTCTTCGCTTTTTTTTCCTGCATTCCTTTTACAATGATATCCGCCAGCAACGCGGCACCCTCAAGTTTTACAAGAGTTGCTTTTTTAACCGGCGCAGCTTTTACTGTTGCAGTTTTTTTTGCAGCCGGAGCTTTTTTTACCGGAGCTTTTTTAACGGCAGCTTTTTTTACTGCTGTTTTTTTAACCGCCGCTTTTTTTGGAGCAGCTTTTTTTGCAGGTGATTTCCTGGTTTCTTTTTTTACAGTGGTTTTTTTCGCCATAATGCTAAATCAACAGGAAAAATCCCTGTTATTTTTTAAGTTAACCCACAATTTTTTTAGCTGTAAATTGCGGAGTACAAAAATAATTAATTCTTTTGGGACGCCTTTTATGAACACTCTCTTCACAGGACAAAATATCATAAAACTACCCGAACACCCTTCTGTCAACACTTATGCCATAGAGCTGTTAAAGGGCGTTAAAGTGCATGAAGGTACAGTAATTATTACTGATAAACAGACAGCAGGCAGAGGACAAAGAGGTAACGTCTGGTATTCGGAGGAGAAGAAGAATATTACAATGAGCGTAGTGTATCATCCGGGCTTTTTAAGCGCGTTGAATTCTTTTTTATTGAGCATGATGGCTTCTCTTGCTTTGCATGACTTACTGACAGAGATACTGACTGATGCGCATGAGGTAAGGATAAAATGGCCGAACGACATTTATGTAGATGGAAAGAAAATTGCGGGCATATTGATTGAAAATATTTACCGCGAAGAGCAGATAGTTTCAACAGTTATTGGCATTGGTTTAAACGTAAACCAGGAAAATTTCGGTGAGATGAGTGACAAGATAAATTCACTGAAACTCGCGACGGGAAAAGAATTCGAATTGAAGAGTATTCTGGAGGGAATTTGCGGGATGCTGGAGAGTCGCTATCTGCAATTGCGGGGAATAAACCGGGATGTAATAAAGGAAGCCTATATGGAAAGGCTTTATCTGAGAGGCGAGCGGCATATTTTCAGTACGCCAAAAGGAGATAAATTTGAGGGCAGGATAAAGGATGTGCAGGAAGATGGGAAGTTGGTTCTGCAGTTGGAGAATGGGGTTGAAAAAAAGTTTGAGTTTAAGGAGATAGTTTTTTGATTAATTTTTTGTTTTTATTCTAAAAGTGCTACATTTGCACTCCCAATTTTGCTAACGCCCTGGATTATAGGGGATAGAGGTAAAAAGGGGAGTTCTTTAAGATAATGGCCCGTTCGTCTAGGGGTTAGGACGCATCCCTTTCACGGATGAAACACGGGTTCGATTCCCGTACGGGCTACAAAAAAGCTGCAAGAAATTGCAGCTTTTTTTCTTTTCCCGAATACCTTTCTTTAAAAGTTAATCTTCCCCCAAGCAAACAATTATTTTATCAGAATCATGACTCCAGCATTGTATCCTGCAAATCCTAAAAACATTCCTGACGGGCTTACTTCCCTGCATTTTGCCTACAAACTCAAAGCTTCTTTAGCAGTAGTAGCTATACTGATATTCTTTGTTCTTTACTTTTCACTCGTTATCACACTGGCATGGATGACGTACGTGGCTTTCACGTATCCAATGGAGACAATAAACAAATTTACTCTCCTGCTTAAGATTGGTGCAATTGCCGGTTCTGCAATGCTGTTCGTTTTTACGCTCAAGTTTATTTTGAAACTGAAAAATTACAAACCCACCAACCGTATTAAACTGGACAAAGCTAAACATCCCGAAATATGGAACTTTGTGTTACAGATTTGTAAAGATACGGGAGCGCCAAAACCAAAATCTATTTATGTAGACCCGGATGTAAACGCGTATGTTTCTTTTTCCAATATGTGGCTGAGTCTCATCTTCCCGGTAAGAAAGGAACTGACTATAGGGCTGAGCCTGGTAGACGGGTTAAACCTGTCTGAATTTAAAGCGGTGACCGCGCACGAGTTTGGACATTTTGCGCAGCGCAGCATGAAGATAGGCAGCTATATTGTTTCCGCGAATACCATCATTCATGATATGATCTTTAACCGTGACAAATGGGATAATCTTTTAGACCGATGGAGAGCATCCGATATCCGGTTATCCTTTGCGGCCTGGATAATCACACCTATCATCTGGATCATTCGCCAGGTGTTATTACTTTTCTATTCGTTTCTGAATATTATGCACGCGTCGCTTTCAAGAGAGATGGAATTTAACGCGGATAAAGTTGCGGTCAGCATTTCAGGAAGCGACGCTATCGTTTCTTCATTATGGAAACTGGATGACGCTGCAGCCTCATGGGCGAAAACCGTGCGCAACGCCTACCCCGCCTCTCAAAAAAATATTTTCGTAAAAAATCTGTATCATCATAACGCGCTTGATCTGCAGAGAAATCTTCCTTTACAAAATCAAAGTTTTGCTGAACTGCCCCAGGATAACCGGGGCGGAAAAAAATTTTTTTCAGGATCGGAAAATTCGAAAGTAGGAATGTACGCAAGTCACCCGCCGAATGATCAGCGGGAAAATAACGCTAAGGTTCCTTATGTAAACTGTGAAGAAGATAATCGTTCGCCCTGGCTGCTGTTTTCAAATAAAGAACAATTGCAGGAGGAAATGACGACGCTGGTTTACAAGCAGAACCTTGATAAGACTCCAGGTGAATTTGTTTCA
>CBIHPU010000523.1:0-3147 GCA_966211935.1 uncultured bacterium
AATATTTTGAATATAATTCGTCAGGAATTCCAACTGGTTCCAATTCGAAATTATACGTTTTTAGCTGGCCCATAGCGGATACCAGTTTCATTTCTGAGTTGTCCAGTGATCCAATCCATCACGTAGATATATTTTCGTCCAACTCTTTGTCTGCGCAGGATTTTTCAATGTAAGAGCTGATGCTCGATACGAGCCCGCCGGAAGTGGAAACAAGTTCAACTTCTTTTTTTTTACTTACCGGTTTATACGGTAGTCTGTTGGATATGATCAGTAGTCTTTTGTATTTCATTTTTAATTTGGGTATAACTTATCGTCTGTTAAAGAAGTAGCGGGTATAATCTCCTCTTCAAAGAAAAATTTTTCGGAACCGAAGGCTGGTTTTAAATCGTCTAACCACAATGCATTTTCATCATATTCAGCAAAGAAAGGTTGCGCAACCCAATCCGGGTTTCTGCCTTGCAAAAAGCGAAGTGTAATTACTTTTTTTGACACACCATTTTCAGGAATTTCTGATACGCCCAACACCTGTACCTTTCCCGGCGTGCAGGACATACTTGGCCCACGGACGGTACGGCATACTCCGCTTACATTTTGATACGCGTTTCTGAAAATATTCCAGGCTTCAATTAACGGAACAGCAAAATAATGTTGCGCGCCGGTATCACGTGGAATGAACATATAATATGGAATGCAATTCAGATTCACTTGTTTTCTCCACATCTCGGACCAGATCTCTGGTTTATCGTTAATGTGTTTCAATACGGGTGACTGGGTTCTGATCTGCGCGCCGGTACTTCTTATTCTTGTAATTGCAAGTTTAACCGCGTCAGTTTCCAGTTCAGCCGGATGATTAAAATGCGCCATTAATGCAAGATTGATTCCTCTTTTTGTAATTTTTTCAAATAGTCGCAGCAGATCGTCCGCGTCAGGGTCAGAGATAAATCTATAAGGCCAATAACCAAGTGCCTTTGTTCCTAAACGAATGGTCTGAAGGTTGTCAATGTTTTCGTCCAGCAGCGCATCAATGTATTCTTCCAGCATTTTTGTTTTCATGATCAACGGATCGCCGCCTGTAAACAATACGTCTGTTACTTCCGTATTCTGCTTTATGTATTTTGCAAGCAGTTCGCCTTCGCGCATTGCAAAACGCATTTCTTCCATACCAACAAACTGCGGCCATCTGAAACAGAATGTACAATAAGCATGACAGGTTTGTCCCTGACCAGGAAAAAATAAAACAGTTTCTTTGTACTTGTGCTGTATGCCTGTTAGTTTTATTCCATCAAATTCCGGAACATTCAGTTCTTTTTGTCCTGCAGGATGAGGATTCAATTGCAAACGTATTTTATTTGCGATCCTCTTTATTTCATTTCTGTCCGCATTATTTTTTAAAGCGTTGGCCATTTTTTCATAATGATGCGGCAATAACATTTCTTTTTGCGGAAATGTTAGAATGAAAATGGGATCGTTCTCAAAGTTATTCCAGTCGATAAGTTCCTCAATTACGTAATTATTTACTTTGAAAGGCAGAACATTTCCCACTACTTCAATATCAAATTTTTGTTCCTCAGTTAAAAGATTCATTTGTTTGATCTTTCTGAAATTGTTTAGACCATACGCGTGATAATTTTGTGTTGTTTCTGTCATAATCTTTTTGTTAATGATTAATTAAAGGCAATACAGATTCTGATCTCGCTTGCGAAGAAGAATAGTGCATGCTGGATTTTTACAGGCAGAAAGCCCGTTTGATCAGGTACTCGTTACTGTTTCACCACAAAACAAAAAGCTATTTCACAACGAGCCCTGATCTTTTGGGGTCCGTAAAATATTTTACCGGTAAGTCAAAAATATAATTTGCATATTTACTAAACATTGATACAGATCAAAGAAATTGAAATTTGGGATAATTAACAGATATTGAGAATGGAGAAATTTCATTTTAAAACCGTTTCGTTACTGGAAGGTCTTCCTTCGGATGTTTTTCAGTTACTGAAGGAGAATATGCAGCGCCTTGAAGTAAAAAAGAATAAGGTGATTTATTCTGAAGGGGTTTTTTCAAAGGGAATTTACATTTTGCGTAAGGGTAAGGTGAAAATTTCTCAGATGAGCGCGGAAGGAAAAGAGCAGATAGTTTATATTTATAAGAAAGGAGAAATTATGGGATACAGACCTCTCATAAGTGGCGGTCGACATCCGGTTACCGCGTCCGCCCTGGAGCCAACAATACTTTCTTTTATTCCAGGTAAGGTTTTTTTAAAGGCGCTTGATTTGTCTCCCTTACTGTCAAAGCGTTTGCTGGTAAACCTGGCTCATGAGTTTAGTGTATGGGTGAATATGATGTCGATATTAGGACAACAACCCGCGCGCGAACGCGTGGCTTTTGTGTTGTTAATATTGAGGGAGAAATATAAATCCGATGAAAAAGATAACGCTAGTGTGTCTTTCAGGCTCACAAGAGAAAATATTGCCAACTATGCCCGGACAACCGTTGAAACGCTGGTGAGGATGCTTCGCTTTTTTAAAGATGAAAATATAATAAAAACAGAAGGTAGAAAAATCATAATCCTAAAGCCAAAAGAGCTTGAAAAGATTGCAAGCTTTATTAATTGATCTCTGGTTGACTTATTTACTGAATGTACCTTCGAAAAAAATAATCTTTACTCCCAGGTAAATAAAATAAAAAAGGATTAAGATTATACTTTCCCTTTTTGAAATTCCTCTTTTTGTCAGCAGAAACAAAACCGTCAGCAGTGTAATACCAAAGAGAAATGGGAGATCATACCACAATAAATCTCTATCCATGTTTGTTGTGCTGATTACTCCCCCGACTCCGATTGGTATAAGCGTGTCAAAAATATTACTGCCAATGATATTACCAATGGACATGCCTGGTGATTTGCGGAGCGCTGCCCCGACTGAGACTGCAAGTTCAGGAAGACTTGTTCCAACTCCAACCAGAACAATCCCCACGAAAGATTGTGCTACTCCCCAATTTTCCGCGAGATTCATTGCGTTGCTGATTACTGCGTGCGAGGAAACCAACAACATGATAAAGCCGAATAACAAAAAAAGTATTAACTGTAGGCCGGTGTAATTTTTTTCAGTTGAATCGCCGTGATCTTCGCTTGTTTGCGTTTTTATCAGTAC
>CBIHPU010000524.1:0-3136 GCA_966211935.1 uncultured bacterium
TTCCCTGACAAGGACTGGTTGTCCTGAACAAACTTCGCGTTGATGCCGGCTTTTAAAAATTCGCGTTCGGACCAGCTTTCAAAAAAATAACCACGGGCATCTTCAAACACACGTGGCTGAACTATAAACAGGCCTTCAATAAACGTTTTTGTTATTTCCATAAACCTTATCCGACTTTTGGCTTTTTCTTAACGGACTTTTTTCTTTTATTTCCATCTTCACTCTCGTCATAGTAACCGTGGCCATAACCGTAGCCATAACCATAGCCGTAACCATAACCATAATTATATCCGTAAATTCTACGATTCACATCCACTCCGTTAAGTACTACCGAGAGGCGGGAAATATTATTTTCATTCTGTAACCGATCAAGTATCTGAATAAAATTTTTGCGTGAATAATCTGCCCTGAAAACGTAAACCGGATAATCAGCTCTCTGTATCATTGCAATTCCATCGGTAACCAATCCAACAGGAGGCGTGTCAATGATTACCATGTCGTATTTAGATTTCAGCTCCGTGATAACTTCCTCCATTCTTTTGCTGATAATAAGTTCCGAAGGATTTGGAGGAATTGGTCCGGCAGTAATAAAATCAAGATTATCGAGCTGACTTTTATTTACACATTCTTCGATAGTATATTTATCGATAAGAATTGTACTCATTCCCCTGTCATTGGTTACGCCAAAACCCTTGTGGATCTTCGGCTTTCTCATATCAAGGTCTATGATAATGACTTTCTTCCCAGAGTATGCAATGATACCACCAAGGTTAAGCGCGATAAAAGTTTTTCCTTCGCCGGAAATGGTAGAAGAAATAGCCATAATTTTCGGGCCTTCTCCGCTTGAAATAAACTGAAGATTGGTTCTTAAAGCCCGAAATGCTTCCGCCAAAAGCGAGCGTGGATTCTTATCTATTACGAGCTGTGAAACAGGAATGTCGTTTGCATATTTCGGAATTATACCGAGGGCACTAACAGTTGCCTGCGTTTCTTTGGTTATCTCATTCAGCGAATTTATTTTATCATGGAAAAGATATTTCATGAATATCACAAGCAAACTGGCCATTGTTGCCAGCACAACCGAAATGATGAGGGTTGTTTTCTTTGCCGGAGAAACGGGAATAAAATTTGGCGTCGCTTTTTCCAGTAACAGGTTTTTAGAAACAAATCCGGCGTTAGCTATGTAAAATTCAATTCTCTTTTCAAGCAAAAGATAATAGTACTTCTCATTGATATTGAATTTGCGCATCAAACGCATATAATTCATGTCTTCCGTACCGCTGTTTTCAATACTGTTCTCCATTTCTTCCGCCTTTGCGCGAAGAGTAATGAAACGCTGCTTCAATTTACTTTGCAACGCTTCAATAGATCCGGTTAACATAGTACGTTGCACCTCCAGCGCGTTATTTTTCTCCACGATTGAAGGATTGGTCGGCTTCTTATACATGAGCATTTCTTCCTTTTCAGCCAGAAGACGTGCAATATTAGAAGTGTATTCCCTTATGGTAGACTCATAATCAGAACCGCTCACTACCGATAACAACTGGTATAAATCGATAGCCTTATTTTGCGTCAGTTTACTCTTAATACTATCAAGGATAACAAGATCTATCTGCACCTTCAGCAACGCGTCCTGAATAGGCGCGATACGCTGCATTTTGGAGCGAAGCAGTTCCTCGTTCTTATTGATCTTATTTTTTTTCGAATAATCTTCAATATCATTCTCCGAATTTTTCAGTGTATCGGAAATCATATATAACTGATCATTGATAAAATCAATAACGCTCTGTGAGCTGGCTCTCTTGTTTTCCTTTTCAAACACGATAAACTCTTCTGCCATCACATTCACAATATCTGCAGCTTTCTCCGGATTAAAATCCTTAATTACAATCTGCATCGTTCTCGCCTGTTCATTCACAATCTTGACATCAACAATCTTCTGCAGGTCAGAAATAAGCATCTCATCTGTGTAATGTACAAAGAAAGGTTTATCCAGAATTTTCAGATTTTTATAAGCTTCTTCTTTTGTGAACCTGGTGTTCAGATAGACCATTACCTCTATATCCTTATTTCTGGCCCAGCTTTCAATTGTGTATGGAAGCGTTGTTGTTTGATTATTTAATGTATAACTTATAGTTCCTTTGTCCGCGTTCTCAGCATTGATGTATATTTTTTCATTATTGAGCGATGGATTAAGAACATTAACTACCACAAGGAACGGCGAAGAAACATACATTTCATTATTCTTGAAAGTTCCCTGATTGAAATACGCGGTTGAGAGATCAATCTTTTTTAAAACTCGTTTAATAAAAATAGTTGATCGCAGTAGTTCAAGCGCTTCAGCAAGTTGATTCTGATTTTCAACGCCGGTATTTACTTCAAGTACCCTGGTAGCATTATTATCGTCTGCAAGCTGGATTGTAGTTTTAGCCTGGTAAACCGGCATTGTATAACGGAGATAAAAAAAGGCAGTCCCCAGTGAAACACCGAAAAAAAACAGTATCCATAAAAAATTCTTCCCCGCAATGAATAAAAACAAACCCAGTTCAAATTCACTGCTGAATTTGGTCAGGCGGTCTCTGTATCGCTCAATATTCTGGTTTGGTTGACCTGTTGTATTATTGAGCATCTTATTTTTTCACTAAGCTGTATACGATCAAGGAAGTTGATAACAAGGTCAGGAAAGGAGTAATCTCGCTTACAAAGCGGGAAGCAAACCGAAATCTCGGTTCCACATAAATGATATCGTTAGCCATAATTACCATATTTCCCTGAGGAATACCCTTTACCGTTGACAAATCAATTTTATACACCAAAGAAGTATCCCCTACGTTTCTGACCAACTTAACACGATATGCCTTACCATCTTCAACAATACCGCCAGCCTGAGCAAGCGCCTCGTATAATGTTGTATTATAATCAAGCAGTGGTAAGGCCCTACCTGTTCCTCCATTACCTGGAAAAACAACGACTCTTCGGTTCGTTACTAAAACAGTTACAAAGGGTTTAACATAATAATTCTGGTAAAGCTTTTCAAGTTCTTCTTCCAACTGACGTGCAGTTTTTCCGATTATAGGAATATAACCAACCAATGGCAGTTTGATTGTACCATCAATGTCCACATAAACTTCGAAAT
>CBIHPU010000525.1:0-3128 GCA_966211935.1 uncultured bacterium
GTGATCACTTTTATCTAAGTGTTCCGGCTCAGTCCAGTCCTCGGTTTTAGTTGTTTTCTTTTTCATAGTGTCTACGTTCGATACTTTCTTTTGAACTTCCAAGTTCTTTCCGCTTTTTCTGACACCATTTAACTCTTCCACATCTCCAATAGGCGCATCATCGAATACTCCCATCTTTCCACCCTGATTAAAACGACCGTATTGAGTTGCAATACCTTTCTCCGGTATTTCAATTACAACATCAACATCATGTTGAAACTCATTGTTGCCTTTGAACTGACCACCTTTTGTTGCCTGAAAAATAAAGACAAAAGATTTTCCTTTGTTTTGTATTTTTAATTTTTCCAGGTCTTTCGCTGTAAGACCAAGTTTGTTTACTGAGTCAAGAAAAATAAAATCGTAAGAAGATAGATCTGTAGGAAGTGCATCCGATACAAATAAATTTTCGTGAGCAACATCTTTATCCTTTAACTTTTTCTGCAACGTAGCATCAAGCTTCTCTTCTTTGGCAACGTATAACACCTTGCCATGATTTCTCGCTAAATAGCCGGCAAAATCGATGCACAAATAACTCTTACCCATCTTAGGCATTCCAAATACCATCGCAGTAAAACCCGGAGCAGGATCGCCAATAAAGTCAAGCCATTTTCCCGTGAACCCGATTGTATTAAAATGAAGGTTTGTGAATTCCTTACTTGGCATGATGTTCACCGGAACATTACCCAAACCGTTTAAGTTCTTCTTTTGCTTTTTTTCTTTAGCATAAGTCTCGTCAATATCATCGTAAGCATTCTCATACTTTTCAATGATGCCTTTCAGCTTCTTAAGCACTTCAGGACGTAACATAATATGCTTGGCGTTCCGCATGGAATTAAATGCCTTCAAAGCAGACTCTTGCATCTCCATTATTTCCTTTGCAACAGGCGACTTTTTTGTAATCTTCTTCTCCGTGATTGCTTTTTGAAGATCATCTATAAATAAACCAATGGTGTTTTTATAAAGAACCTTATCATGGAAATTCAGATACATGTGAATGAATTTTATTTCATTACTAATACCTGCAAATTTGTTTTTTGAGCTACCGGATACACCATTGCTTTTTCCCTCTTTTGAAGCAATCGCTTTTTCCAAAGCAGCCTTCCTGATTTTAATTTCAGGTGTTAAACCATCTTCCAACTCCGCATCAAGTTCCAAACGATAAATCATTTTTAATTTATCGAGTGGCAAGTCTTTATATCCTGCGGCATCCTTCTTTGCCCTGTCAATGATTGGGTTACCATCTAAGCCTGAAAGATCTTCTTTGCGGTCGATAAATTCCTCAAGTTTATCAAACGCTAAATCAAATACCTTTTTTGCCTCAGTATCATTTTCATAAATGCCCCAATCATTGCCTTTGTTAGTTTTCTCTTCAATCACCAAGTGAGATTTTTTAAGCACCTCCGGCAGATTCTCAAAACCAACTTCACTAATGGCTTTAAAATAATTCTTGGTTGTTATTCTCATTTTGCTTTAAATTTTAATTGCGTTAATTGTCTTGTTAAACTTTGCAAGTCCTTCTTCTCCTTCAGACTCAATGTGTGTATAAAAGATTTTGCTTTTGCAGGATCGTAATTCATGACGATCATTTCCGTTTTTACTTTATCGGTGTGTTTTGTTACTGCAACGCTTTTAGTAACCTTTTGAACTTTCCACTTGTACTTATTGATGTAAGTGTTTAGTATTTTTGAAGGATAAGAACTCAACAAGAACTTTCCCTTTACCTTGGAAAGCGCATTGAGAAGTTCTCGGTAATCGTCTTCCGAATAACCTTTATAATGACCTTGATCCGAACCAATGTACGGAGGGTCTGCATAGATAAATGTTTCTTTGTCATCGCATCTGTTTATTACTTTGATTGCACTATTATTTTCGACTTGCACTTTTGTGAGTCGTTGTTCATACTCCTTTGTAAAAGCATCTCTTTTATTGGCGAGTGCTGCTTCTTTTGAATCATCCTTACCAAAGCCCCAAGAGCCTATCATGCCAGCGAAACCTTGATTGGTTGCTGTCCATAATGCCCATGCACGTTTCACATCTGAATACTTTGTGGGGTTATTATAAATCTCCATCGCTCTTTTATAAAGTTCACGACTGTGTAAGGTTGATTGAATTTCTTTTTGAAGTTCAGGGAACTTCGTTTTAATTACTTTGAAAAAATTAATGACTTCATTATTGATGTCATTAATTACTTCTACTTCCGATTTCGGTTTAGCAAAAAATACTGCACCACCACCAAAGAACGGTTCGCAGTACAATCTGTGCTGCGGAATCAAAGGGAGTAGGTATTTTAATAGGGTTTGTTTCCCTCCGTAGTATGTTATTGGTGTTTTCATTTTACAAAGAATAAAGAGCCTCCCGAAAGAGGCTCTTTGATTTTAGCTATAGATTAATGCTTTTCTGTTGTTCCAAATTTTGTCGAAGTTTCTGTTGCCTCCTGCCCATTGGTAAGAATAAACACCATTCGTTTTGGTTACTTTCTGAATAGCCCAAACAGGTGCATCAACTGCTGTTCCCGGTACTGCGAATCCATTATAAACCACATTGGCATTACTCTCATCAACCAACTTAGGTTGGAAAAATGTTTTGTCGTCTAATGAATTTACTTTCGCTTGCAAGTTCCCAACCACAGCCTGAAGATTTTTAATCTCGTTAATCTCTTCAGTTTGTTTGGCTTCGGTTGCTGTTCCAGTTACATTGGTTTGTAGCATTCCAATGATTTGATCTCTTAACTCTTCAACTGTTGCAGTTGCTGGAGCAGTAACATCTGCCTGATCGATAAAGATGTTGTTCAATGCACCTTGTCCGATGTCAATTTTGATAATGGTATCTCTTACGATTTCCACTTCACGAACCTGATACTTCAGAACAAAACGTGATGAACCATTCTCGGTAATCTTTATGCTACCTCCGTTGTTTTCAATAATAGTTGCCATACTTAGTCTTTTTTATTTTTGTTTATATATTCAACAATGCTCTCTCCGATAACCGCTCCCATAAAACCACCAATCATCACATAGGGAACTGCGTCTTTTTGTGCGGTTCTCGCATAGAAGTACATCAGTAGAGAGGCTGCAAGTGTGGTGGTTGAA
>CBIHPU010000526.1:0-3119 GCA_966211935.1 uncultured bacterium
TGTTGTTCATTACGGAGTTGTACCCGTGCCGTCCAATCCTACATAGAGGTGGGTGTTGGCAGCAATGCCATCCATCGTTCCTAACTCAACAACAAACTCAATGAGTTCATCGTCTTTAATCAGGCGAGGATTGTCGAGCTTATAATAGCCCAGGGCAACGTTGTTGTTGTTATCGGTAATGAATTTTCTCAGGATATTTCCTTCAGGGATGAGCTGTTTCTTGTTCGCCTTTAATGAAAATTCAGCATTTGCAATTGCAGGAAAGTTTTTCAAGGACTGAAAATCTATCGCTTTCACTTTGTCCTTTGTCAAGTCCACTGATACGCCTGCCATCACATAAATTCCACTCACCAGGAAGACGAAATTTTTCGGAAGCTTCGCTTTATCAATGTTCGATAAGCCAACTTCGCGGTCATCCTGCGTCTCAAACATTTTTATTGTTTTTGACGCAATGTGTTTAATGGAATAAATGGTATAATCTGTAAGACGCATTTTCCCGCTCAGCAATTCCCCTTTCACTGCGTCGGGAACTTCTTTGAAGAACTTTTCAAATTCCGCCCTTGAGCCTCTTGACATCATGGGCTTTGCGGCGAGCTTTTGCAGAACTTTCGCTCTTTGCACCGCACCCAGACCATTGAGGTATTGGGTCAAATCACCATCCATCGAAGCGTCAATGCCAAGCAATTCACCTGCATTGTTGTATTCGCTGTCAACGATGTTTCTTAATTCGTCCATCTTCTTTTTTGTTTTTGTTTTGAAATATTTGTTTTCGAAAAAGCAAAAAGATTCCCTGCGTTATGCGCTTAGCGATAACTTCTCTCTTTATTAAAGGAAGATTTCAGGGAACTTTTTTTTGCTTCGGATTTATTTGATTTACATACGGGAAAAATCCGTTTCCATATTGTTTAAACCTGAGACCGAAACTCCGCGCCTGCTTTGATAATCCATTGCAGAGGCGACAAGTTGTTGTTCAACCTGGTTTAAGGTCTCAAGGCTGCCGAGAACTCCGCTTACAGAATTATCGGGTCCGTCCGTGTTTTCTTCGCTTCTTTCTCCATCCCAGTTTCCGCTTCTTTGCGCCTGCTTGTTTTTAATCAAGTCAATTGCTTTGGGTATCCCGGATTTCTGGTAAAGATTTTTGAAACGATCTTTCACTGTGCTTTGATCATCCCAGGGAATGAAAGTGGAAGCTGCCATTGCGCCAAGTCCAACCTGCGTAAGAACCGGAACCTTAAAAAAGTTTCCGACTCCTGCCATGATAAGTCCTCCCCACAATCCATGCTTTCCCATCAGTGCCGTTGCTATCGCGCCACCCATTACTACTGTTGCAACCTGGTAGCCGGTTTTGTGCGCGGTATTTTTAAAGCTGCCTTTGGTTTCCATTTCATGAAATACATGCTGCATTCCCCATTTTCGCGAGCTTGAATTCCCCTGAGATTTTTTTCCGTTTTTCTTTTTCTTTCGTGCCATTTTGTTAGGCTTGTTTTTTCTATCAGCGGGTTTTAGGTTATGCGCTTAACTTAATTCCCCGCTGGCTGAAAAAATTTACTTTACTTCAACTGCATGAAACGCACTCCGCCTGAGTTGCGGGACTTCTGCGCGTTTCCTTTGTTCCTTCTTCTTTTTTGCGGAACTCCTGACATGCCATTACCGGATTTTTCTTTTTTACTTCTCTTCACCTGTTTTACAATGAACCAGGTTCCACCAACAAGAACGGCTAAACCTGCCACCGCAATGCCGGCAGCGGGAAGCGGGTTTTTCTTCGCCCATTCAATGATGCCTCCACCGGTGGAAGCTTCTCTTGCGTTGGTGTTCGTTTGAGAGGTACGTGTTACTTCACTTGTTGTGCTTGCTGATGAAGTGCCACCTCCATCAGTGCCACCATCTGAATAGCCCGATTCTTCTCCGGCAGATGTGTCTTGTCCATTGGCTATGGACGTAGCGTTTCCATCTCCGGCAGCCACGTTGCTTGTATCAATTGATGTTTGGCTAGTGAGAGCATCCATACCTGCTCCTGTGTCGGCGTTGTTATCCATTCCTGGCAGAGTGGTTTCCGGCGAGGAAGGTTCTGCATCACCCGCTCCCGCTCTTAAACTACCTATCGACTTTAGCAGAGTCGCTATGGCTGTAAGAGCTGTGGTAGCTGCGGCAATTGCTGCGCCTGTCTCTACGACACCCAGAGTGCCACTTAATCCTTCCACGTTTTGCATTTCAGCTCGGTATATATCCTCACCGATGATCCGTGTAATGGGCATGTTCTCGCTGTACATCACATTATCCACATAACCCAATCCGCTCAAAGGAACTTCTTTTGTGGAGTTGCCTTTCCCTTCAAGTATGGCGCGTTTGAGATTGGGAATATCTCCACCCGCGCCATGAAAGATCTTACTTAAGTTAGCCCATACGCTTTTTAAGCGATTGAACTTCACCATATCAAACTTCTTTGCCCGCGCCTGGTCATCACTTAAAAAAACATATTTCAATCGACCGGCCACGTTCATAATGTTCAACTTCATGCCTGCAAGCAGACCCGCGCGTAATAAAGCTGTAACGGGATTTACTTTATTTACCGCGTGAATTCCTTTTTTAATTGCGCTTCCAACTTTTGTTGTAGTGTTCTTCACGCCCGTCTTAATTTGTGAACCTGCTTTTTTGATGCCTTGTCCGAATCTTAGTTTAAGGCCAAGCTCTCCAAGATCATCACTTAATAAATCCTGGGCGTCTATGTTGGTTGAACGGTTATCTATTCCGTTGAGATAATACAAATCCATTTTTAAATCTTTTTTTCTTATGTAAGGATGTTCTTCATTAAAATTTTCAAGAACGCAATCAATCACCATTCGCTTTCCGTTTTTTAATTGTACGATGGGATAGATATGCTGAAATCCACTTGCCGGATCATATTCCGCTATCCTTAAATACAGTGGCAACAAACCCAAGTTAAAACAGATTGAAGCAATCAGGCTTGTCATATCTTCGCAATCACCGGCTCGTCTTTGCCAGGTATATCGCGGAGACTGTACCATTTCTTTTCCTCTCGGATCACGAATGAATTCAATATGATCGTAACAGAACTTCCAGATGTTATAACAGGTTTCTTCCTCGTTTCTTCCTTTTAT
>CBIHPU010000527.1:0-3117 GCA_966211935.1 uncultured bacterium
GAGAATCGAAGATGAACATCAGGGATGAATTGCCGGATCCTGAAGAGAACATCATCAAAAAACAAAAGATAAAATTGTTGCGCGATGTGGTGGAGAAGATGAAACCAAAATTCAAAACGTTGGTAGAGATGCGCTACTTTGAGGAATTAAGTTACGAAGAGATCTCAGTAAGAACAGGACTTCCGGTAGGCACAGTTAAGGCGCAACTTTTCAGAGCGCGTGAGTTTCTGTATAACGTACTGAAGAATTCAGAAGATAAAATGTAGGAAGTTCTTTCCTGCTTTCATTTACCAATGGATATAATAAAAAAATACTTTCCTGAGATCAGCAAGGAACAGGAGTCGCATTTTTCCAGACTAAAAGATCTATACGCGGAGTGGAACGCGAAGATCAACGTTATTTCCCGAAAGGACATTGACGAACTGTACGAACGTCACGTGCTGCATTCGTTGTCTATTGCAATGATCTTTCATTTTAAGCCGGGCTCAATAATTCTGGATATAGGAACCGGTGGTGGTTTTCCCGGAATTCCTCTTGCAATTTTTTTTCCCGAAGTGGATTTTCTGCTGGTTGATTCGATTGGAAAAAAAATTAAAGTGGTTGATGAAGTTGCCAACGCTTTAGGATTAAAGAATGTGAGGGCAAAACAACTGCGTGCGGAACAGGTGGATGAAAAATTTGATTTTATCGTTACAAGGGCCGTTGCCGACCTGCAGGAACTGAACAGTTGGGTAAAAGGAAAGTTTCTGAAAGAAAACCGTCATGATGTAAAAAATGGTTTGATTTGCCTGAAAGGTGGAGAGCTGAACAAAGAAATTAATCCATTTGGAAAGAGAGTAAAAGTTTACAACATCTCTGATTTTTTTGAGGAAGAATTTTTTCAGACAAAGAAGATTGTTTATTTGTCGATGGGATAGTTTTTATCTGATAAAGTTTTAGTCGTTGCTTAACCGCACACTTTGCTCGTACCTGATCAGATTCTCCGGATCGTATTTCCGTTTCACTTCCTGCAAACGCTGATAATTTTTTCCATAATAGGATTTTTCCCAATTTTCAAGATTTATATCTGGATAATTGATGTACTCAGCTGTAATCCCGTTTGAAGTAAAAAGTTTCCTGGTTTCATTAAACGAAGCAAGAATTTTTTTCTCCTGCTCTTCCTTCTTCCAGTAAGTCTGCAATTCGGAAATAAAATTGTATTCCCGATGAGCAAAAGCCGATTTTTTTTCAGCTTCTGCGTCTTTGATCTTTCCGCCAAGCGTATTAACCGCATAGATCATTCCTGTTGTTGACTGAACTTTTTCAAAGGCTTCCGCAATAATGTCTTTCACATCATTAAAATCTTTGTAAAAACCAACAGAAGCGTTTTTATAATAGATTGGATATTGAATTCCGTAAAATCCTGTCAGTGATTCCGGCAACGACTTCGCTTCTCCTTTTGAAACTTTATCTGAGAAAGATTCAAATTCCGCAAAAACTCTTTTCACTTCGTCCGTTTCTTCACCCGCAGTTGTGAGCAGTATAAAAACAGTTTTCCCGTTTAGCACAAATCCAGAAAAGCTATGTTCAGGCAGCGTTACACTTAATTCAAACCATTTCTCCAGTCGTGCGACAGCTTCTTCAACAGTACATTTAAATTTGCGGAACCGATGTGAAATAAGATGTGGCGCTGCTTCGTGCGTTTTGAATTTCATTTCAGTTATCACACCAAAATTTCCGCTCCCTCCTCCCCTGCAGGCCCAAAGCAATTCAGGTTCATCTTTCGAATTCCTGATCTTTCCTTCTCCATCCACCATCGTCACCTCAATTAAACTATCACAGGTCAACCCTAATTTCCTGCTGAACATCCCGTATCCTCCTCCTAATGTTAATCCTCCAACAGCAACACCGCCGCAGCTTCCCGCAGGTATTTGCCTTTTTTGGGGAAGCAGCTCAGCATTCAATTGAGCAAGCGTACATGCAGGACCAACTCTGATAATTTCTTCATCTTCCCATTCAATTTTATTCAGACGTGAAAGATTTATTACCAGTCCATCATTATTACAGGAAAATCCTTCCATGCTATGTCCGCCGCTTTTAATTGCAACAGGCAAATTATTTTCCTTTGCATGAACTATCGCCTGCTGCACACCAACTGTGGTACTGCATAAGGCAATTACTGCTGGAAATTTTTCAATCCTTTTATTATGGCCCTTTCTTAAAAGTTCATACTGCTCATCACCCCTTTTATACCAGGTTACATCATTAGAATTTTTTAATTCAGGTTTATCCGCATCGGGAGATTTCCGCACACTTGCAGTGTCCAGAATTTTTTGTTCCTCATCAACTGATGTATCTTCTGTTCCGCAAGCGGATAAATAAATGGATGCTGATCCCAGTGCCAGCATTCTCAGGAATTCACGACGGTTATACTGCAATCTACCTTCAATCATACGCTGTTTATCACATTCTTTACAAAGTAATTACTTTTTTTAATTATTATTACTTCCGGTAAAAACAAGGCGCATCAGGCACACATTCAACATGTTCATCAGGCAGTTAATCATCCATACAAGTAATTTCTCTGCACAAAAAAAATTCTACCTGGATCTTCAATTCCCCCTTATCGAATTTTCAAAAACCTCTGTCTCCTTCGGTGTCGGCCATTCAGTGCTGACCTTCCTCCAAAAAAAGAATTCTAAACCTTACCATTTCGCAATTACAATTCCGGGAAATAAAACCGAAGAAGCGTTAACATGGGTGAAGCGACGCGCAAATGTTTTGAAATATCATGGCAACGACATTGTTGATTTCAAAAAATGGAACGCCTTATCATTTTATTTCCATGATCACGACAAAAATATAGTCGAGTTCATAGCCAGGAAAAATCTTAATAATAACCAGCAAAATGCATTTAGCGCTAAATCGCTGATAGAAATAAGTGAGATTGGAATGGCCGTAAAAAGTGTAACTGAAACATATAACGAGCTGAATAAACTACATAATCTACCGATATACGATGGTAACCTGGAAGTTTTTTGTGCAGCGGGGGATGAACATGGCTTGTTTATTATCATATATAAAAATAAAAAGAAATTGATGCCCTTTGACGAGCCTGCTTATACTGCAGATTTTATT
>CBIHPU010000528.1:0-3105 GCA_966211935.1 uncultured bacterium
AGGTAAACTGAATATCTTTTTCCTCCTGAACCGGACCATTTCCTTCAGTTTTAAAACTATATCCATCTGCTCCCGGTACAGCAAACATACTTTGGTTGGAACTGGATGTAACAGTTGCCGGCTTGTTGTATTCTTCTTTTCTTTTTTTGTTGTAGGCATATTCATCCACGTACCAAACATTCAGATCAGGAATAACAAAATTCTGTTTAGGATTTCCGGTTGATAGCGTAAGTTTTACATTATTCCAGTCAACGCCACTTAATTGTTTTACGTGCGCTTGATAAGTTAACTGAACAGGTTTATCCGCTCCGTTCGTTCTGAGATCGTAATACGGAGTCCATCCCGCGCTACCCACATAGTAATTTATATTAATATTAGCGACGCCTGGCGCGTCTGCGCTGATGGTTAGTGAAATTCTGTAATCAGGTTTGTTTTTATCATCTATAATATAAGATGACTTTCCGATCTCGTTGTTCACTTCATTCAAACGGTAATTCAGGCGGTCATTTATCTTGTTCAGTTTGTCCTTTTCTTTTTTGATCTTAAGTATTTCGGAGGAAATGTTGTTCAGCTTTTCACGCAGAAAAGCCATTCCCTCTTTTAAAAATGCAATGGAATCTTTTCTGCTGGTGCCCTTATAAAGACCGTAATTCAACAAGACGTTTTTTTCGGTCTGCAAAACTTCCATGCGGCTGTTCGCGTCGTCAAACAAATACTGCAGCAATTCCAGCGAATCATTGATCTGTTTGATCAGTTTCTGGTATTTACTGTCTCCTGAAATCTTGTTTTTCTCCAGCTCCGGATATTTAACTACATGCTGAATCTCCGTAATAATGGAATTTCCAGTGCCTCCTGCCTGAATGGAAGCAGGATCGATATTATTTTCCAGGTTTTCGAAGACAACATAATTATCCCCCTTTACAAGTTGCACCTGGGTGTTTCTATATACCAACGCTCCCTGAAGGAACACGATAACTTTTTCAGGATTAGTTTTAACGGTTTTATCCGGAGAAACTGATGCCTGCAGCAATCCTGAGCTTGCACCGGATGCATATGTGATGCCTTTATTTTTCGCTCCAAGGTTGTCCAGCGCGAAAATTGATACTATTATAAAAATTAACTTCTTCATGATCCTTTTTTATTGATGTTTGATATTTAGATGCGGCGATTTTAGTATTTCCATAAACGTTTAAACAAAAGGATAGATTAACACAGTTATTTAATCAGAAACCAGACTCGATTCCCCGACTCCATGACTCCAAGACCCTCAGACTCCCCGGACTTTTGTATCTTTAAATCATGCAATGGCACCTGAAAAAATTTGAGGAACTTGATGTCAGATCGCTCTATTTAATTCTGAAGCTGAGAGCCGAAGTTTTTGTAGTGGAACAAAACTGTCTCTACCTTGACCCTGACGACAAAGATTTCAAGAGCTACCATCTTTATTGTACAGATAATGATGAGGTTCCAGCTTACGCTCGAATTGTTCTGCCGGGTGTTTCGTATGAAACGCCTTCAATTGGCAGGGTGGTAACAGCAGGAAAAGTAAGGAGAACAGGAATTGGAAAAGAATTGATGCAAAGAGCGCTGCTTGCCTGTGATAATCTATTTCCCGGAAAAAACATCACAATTTCCGCTCAATGCTACCTGGAAAAATTCTATAATAACCTGGGATTTGAAACAGTATCCGCTCCATATCCGGAAGATGATATTCCGCACGTAAAAATGATCCGCATATCCAGGCAACAACATAATATTCAACAATGAAAAATCTGCTACTACTTTTATGTTTAATTCCCTCAATTTTTTTATCACAGAAAAAGTATGACAAGGAAGTTGAAACGCTGGGAAATCTGTACGATGAAAGAAAGTTTGATGAAACCATTAAAACCTGCCAGGAATACCTCTCCAAAAATGAAAAAAAACTGAATAACTACAACCGCAGTTTACTTCATGGCTACATTGGTTTAAGTTATCTGAACACAGGCGACTATTCCAACTCTGAAAAATTTCTTGCTACCGCAGTACAGGATGTTTCAGACAGCACGGAAGAAACAAAATGGCAGCACGCGCAGAACCGTTATTATTTAGCTACACTTTATAATCTGCAGGGCAGATACGTTGAAGCGGATCCACTCTATCGTCTCGCTTTGCCATTACTTGCAACTGCCTATGGACAGAACAGCGAAAAATACACGGGCATGTTTAAAGAATATGCTGAAATGTATGTTGAGATGGGGAGATATAATGAAGCTTATCCAATGATCTACGCCGCGCTCGGATATTACCGCGTAACCAAAGGAGAAAAAGACAGGGAATATTTGAAACTGCTGAACGACATGGGACGTATTTTTCAGGGAGTTGGGAACTATTCTTACGCGTCGCTTTATTTTGATACGGCTCTTACAGTTTTCAAAAATAATTACAGATTGGAAGAGCCTGAGAACTTTGCAATAATGATAAACAACGCCGGAGAAAATTACAGGCAAATGGGTGAATATGATCTGGCAGAACAATATCTCAAAGAATCATACGGCTTATGCGAAAAATTTCCAAAAACAAACGCAACAACACTGAATAATCTTGGCCTGGTTTACAAAGCACGCGGAATGTTTATTGAAGCAGAAAGCGCATTTACCGAAGCTATAAATATTTACAAGCAGCTTGGAATGGAAAATTCTCTCGACGCCGGTTTTCCATGGAACGGACTTGGCGACCTGTACAGAAATACCGGAAGAATAAAACAAGCGATTGCTGCGTTTCAGAAAGTGATCAACATCCGTGAAGCAGTTGGTTCAACTAATCACACCGCGTATGCGAACGTACTTGTAAATGTTGGTCTTGCTTATATTGATTCCTATCGTTACCAGGAAGCAAAAGAATTCTTTGAAGCAGCCTACAATATTTACACAGGATTGCTGGGCGAAAATCACCAGTTGACTGCCAATTGCCTTTACAACATGGGTGCGTTAATGCAAATGCAAAATGATTTTGTGAAAGCGGAAGAATATAAACTGAAAGCCATAGACATTTTCCGAAACCTTGGCATAGATAAAACGGAACGATACAGCGTTTTCCTCAGCGGAATGGCAACATTGTATTCGC
>CBIHPU010000529.1:0-3102 GCA_966211935.1 uncultured bacterium
CCCGCAATGTTGTATACCATGAATTTACCGGGATCGATTTTTATAACGCCCGCGAGAATTGGAGCAAAAGTCCGGATCACCGGCAGAAATCTACCAAGGATCAATGTTTTTTTTCCGTGACGTTCATAGAAAGACTTTGTCATGGTAACATATTTTTTCTTGAAAATTATGTTTTCATTTTTGGTAAATAATTTATCACCGGTTTTTCTTCCGAACCAATATCCCACCATATTTCCAACGAAGGCCGCTGCTATCAGGTAGATCATCAAAAGTAAAAAAGGTGTATGGCTGATGTATTCGGGTTTTGTGGCACAGAAGAGCCCACTGATAAAAACAAGTGAATCGCCCGGCAGAAAAAACCCTATCAATAGTCCGGTTTCCGCAAATATTACAAATACAAGCAGCGCAAGTCCTCCGTAATACAAAATGCTTTTCGGATTAGTGAGTGTTGCAAAAAAATCTAAGATATCCTGCACGTAAAAAAATAATCTGATTGTTCAGGGTTGAAGATACTGATATACTAAACCACTTTCCGTTAAAAAACAGATAAAAAAAATCCCCGGTGTTGCCGGGGACATTTAAAAGTTGAGTGAGATTATTTTTTATCCTTTCCCATTTTTTCTTTGGGAATAAGGTAAACATGAGTAAGATCGCGGTACTCCATTCCGTTAGCGGGGAAGTTGCGTACGTTCAATTGTACAAGACGATAATTTTCTTCATAAAACAACGGCATGATCGCGCCTTCATCAATTCCAAGCTGATCTGCCATTCTGTAAAGTTCCATACGTTTTGTAAGGTCAGGTTCACGCTGTGCAGCCTGGAACAACGAATCGAATTTAGGATTGTTGTAGCGGGTTGTATTTGTAAATGATTTATCCGATTGATTTGGCGGAACAAGTTTACCATAAAGTAAAACCAGGAAGCTCTCAGGATCTGGATAATCAGCGATCCACCCGAAACGGAAGAAATCAACTTTTCCACCCTGGATTGCATCAATTGCCTCCGCAAAAGGAACTGTGTTGATCTCGACATCCACATTCAGATTCTCTTTCAATGATTTTTGAATTACTTCCGCGATCTGAACGTTACGTTCTCCGCCCGCGCTGTTTATCTGCAACGTGATCTTTGGAAAACCTTTTCCATTTGGATAACCGGCTTTTGAAAGCAGATCCTTTGCTTTTGCGGGATCGAATTTGTAACCGTTAATGGCTTTGAAATTATAACCGGCCTGTTCAAAAGCTTCGGCAGGTGGTACAACACCGTAAAGTCCCGGAATTCCTTCTCCCTGCAAGGTATAGTTTACTAATTTTTCGCGGTCTATAGCGTAATTGAATGCAAGACGCACTTCTTTTTTGTTGAAGATGGGGCTTGTGCAAAGCATTCCGTAATAATACAGGCTGAGAGCAGGTACAGATTGAATTTCGAATTCAACTTTTCTCTCTTTCGCGTGTTCAAGATCACCCATTATTTCCGGGATCATCTCGATTGGAAGACGGAAAACCATATCCAGGTTGCCGCGCTTAAACTCAAGCATTTCAGATTTCTTCTCTTTTACGAAAGTGAACTTTACCATATCAAGGTACGGCAGGCGGTTACCGAATTCATCAATCTCCCAGTAATCTTTGTTCTTTTCAAGAATAACTACTTCGCCACGCTTTACGGTTTTAACCTGGAAAGGGCCTGTTCCCACACATTTTTCACGCATGTCCTTGCCGTATTTTTCAACCGCTTCCTTCGGATACACATAAGTGCCGGGAGTCGCGAGAATGTTCAAAAAGCCGGCAAAAGGAAAATCAAGGTCAATTACAATGGTGGAATCATCTATTGCCTTAACGCCTGACACCCCACCTGCAAGCGGAGCTTTCTTTTGAGTTGAAGCGTAATACTCGTTAGCGCCTTTAACCCTGTCCTTGAAAGTGATCTCAAATGAAGAGTTTACATCGCTTTCTTCACATAGTTTATCAAAACAATATTTTATATCGCTCGCTTTAACCATTCGTCCTTTTCCGTCAGCAAAACACGCGTCATCATGAAACTTTACATTCGGACGCAGGTGAAAAGTCCATTGTGTAAGTTCATTGTTATGCTCCCACTTGTAAGCAATTCCCGGCATTACGGACAAATTGTTCTGATTCAGCTTTACCAGTCCTTCATACACCTGGTTCGCTATGCGGTGTGATACAACTTCGGTAATAGCGAGGGGATTAAGGGACTTAAAGTCCTCCAGTTCGTTCATTCGAAACACGCCTCCATAAAAAACGCCACCCTTTGCCTCTACAGACGTTGTTCCTCCCGGTGAATCCGGCCCGCAGGATGCAAGTATAATTCCTGCCGCCAATGCCAAAATGGATAATTTCTTCATACGTTAAAGTTGTATTCGTTTATGAGTAATACAATGGGCAAATTTAATAAAATAGGTATGTAATCCTAAAAATTTTTTGTGTCAGGTGGATCGTCGGTAAAACCAACATTCCGGAGGTTTTGAGAGAGAAGGAGCGGAATTATCCGGCACTAAAACTCCATTTCAAGTACAACCGGACAATGATCGGAATGTTTGGCCTGAGGCAATATGGCAGCTGATTTAAGCTTGTTTTCAAGGTTTGCTGTGGTCATATTGTAATCAATGCGCCACCCAAGATTCTTCTCTCTCGCGTTTGCACGGTAGCTCCACCAGCTGTAATGATGGGGTTCCTGGTTAAAGTGCCTGAACGTATCAATGTATCCGCTTTGAATGAATTGTTCCATCCACGCCCTTTCTTCCGGTAAAAACCCGCTGGTGTTGGCATTGGAAACCGGATTATGTATATCAATATGCTTATGACAAATGTTATAATCGCCGCAAATAACAAGTTTATCCCTTTTCTTTTCCAGGTTTTTGACGTAAGCCTGAAAATCCTGCAACCACTTCATTTTAAACGCCTGGCGCTCCTCACCGCTGCTTCCGCTTGGATGATAAACGCTCATAACTGAAATTTCTCCGAAATCCGCGCGGATAACCCGTCCTTCAAAATCATATTCCTTAATTCCGCAACCATATTCAACGTGATCTGGTTTCTCTTTCGAGAGAATAGCCACACCGCTATAACCTTTTTTCTGCGCGGG
>CBIHPU010000530.1:0-3100 GCA_966211935.1 uncultured bacterium
AAAACATGTGTTTAAAATCATCTTAGGTGCTTTTTCTTAAATTTTTTTATACGGTGAAAACAAGAAGCGGCTCTATTTTTCTTACCTCAAGATATCCCTGCGTGAGCAGATTGAACTGAAAATTATTATTCACAAAAATTGTAGAAGGATATGTCAATGAAGTCCCCAACATTTTTTTTGCCAGCTGATGAGGTGTTTTTGGCGCGGAGCTCTCATTGTGATACCTTACGCCGTTGTACTCAATGGTATCTTTCGTTTCAGCATTGAATTTGATTGGATAAAAGTAGGTATTGATATAGTTTGCAAGTCCCGGATCTGAGTAGGTAGTTTTGATCATGTGTTTGCACCAGCCGCACCAGTCGGTATAGACATCAATCAAAAAGGGACGTGGATTTTTCTTATTCAGCTCCTGCGCCTCTTTAAATGTATACCACTTCACAAGTCCTTCAGCATTCTCTGGCTTCTGGCCAGGCAGAAACTGCGCGTTCATTGCAGCGGGAACAAACAGGATCACAAAAAACAAACAGCTGATATATTTTGTCATAATCAATTTCCTTTCAGTAAATCTTCCATCTTTTTTAACGACCAATATGTATTGAAATAAATTTTCTTATACGGGAACTTTTCCGACTTCTTCACTTTAAACATATCACAGTTACCTGACAACGTCTGACTATCATAATCAAGTTCATAATCACCCAGCACAACATATTCATCCGCCACTGATGTAACAACAATTGAATTCTCACACGATCTGCCGTCACCACTACCCTCAATAATATCAAGAAGTTTCATAAAAATACGCATTACCCTTTTTCTCATCAACTCATTTCCAGCGCTTTTGTAACACACTGCAAGCTTGTAAAAGCTACCTATGGCCAAAGGATTCGCGTTAACCGCTTTTTCTCCGTAAGGCAACGCGGCCATATGCTGACCGGCGTTATATTTTTCAATAAAAAGATCATTGTCCTCTCCTTTTCCATATGGCGAATAGCTACTTTGAAAAACCTGACCGTAGTAAGCAAGTTTCAGTTCACTTTTTGTAAGCGTCGAATCGAAATTTTTTACGCGACTGATTAACCGGCCATAAAGAGAAGTATCTTTTTGCAGCACAGTTTTGATGGAATCGAAATCGACAGAAGAGAACTTCTGCGCGAAGCAAAATTGAAAAGAGAGTGCAAAAAAGAAAAGAAAATATCGTTTCATTAAAAATCGATAGATTCAAATTTAAAAAAAATGGGACACAATAGCATTACCGCGCGTAATTTCCCACTCCCAAAATCATACCGCTATTTTTTTTTAACGTCGCCCGAACTCCAGGCCCACCAGCAAAAGATTCGTAATCTTCATATTATAGGTCCGGACAATACTGTACTGGAGAGAAACTCTCAACCATTCTGTCAAATCATTGAAAGACATAAAAACGTTGCCGCAATATCCAAATTCATTATAATATTCATGCGAGGCGGGTACATAGATCATACTTGCAGAAATTGGTCCCCCCATGAAATATTCAGTTGAAAATATAACAGCAGGACCAGCTCCCAGGCCGATAGAAAATTTGCGCCCATAGTACCCCGCACCAACAAACATTCCTGTCGATTTCACTTTTGCGTAAAGCAAACCGTCAGGCATTGTTTGAAAAGCCTGACCAAATGCGCCTACATTCCATGACCCGTAACGCGCTTTTAATGCCACGTTAAACGGCAAGCCCAGGTCTAAAAATATCTGACTATTGACGCCATTATAAAATGTAGGTCCGGTACCAACAAACGCGTTTAGGTGAACTTTTTCTTTTTTCGAAGAATCCTGGATAAAATTTTTCATTTCAACAGAAGCGAGTGAAGGCAACTGCGCAAAAACAAACAAAAAAAGCAGGAATCGCATTTGATTAAAACAAAAAAATCCCGCGGAGCTATCCGCGGGATTCACTAGTTATAATTAACCGAATTCTAAATTATTTCACTTCTTCAAAATCAACATCGGTCACTTCTTTGTCCTTATCACCGGTTTGCTTCTTCGTGTCTTCTCCATTCTGACCCGGACCTTTCTCCTGTTGATTCATTGCATTGTACATATCCTGACTTGCAGCCTGCCACGCATTATTCAACGCGGTCATTGAAGTTTCAATCTTTGAAGCATCCTTTGCGGCATGCGCAGCTTTCAAATCTGTCAACGCTGCTTCTATTGGAGCCTTCTTATCAGCCGGGATCTTATCACCATATTCCTTCAACTGTTTTTCTGTCTGGAAGATCAGTGAATCTGCCTGGTTGAGTTTTTCAATTTCCTCTTTCGCTTTTTTATCCGCGTCAGCATTCATCTCAGCTTCTTTCTTCATTCGTGCGATCTCATCAGCGGACAATCCTGAACTTGCTTCAATACGAATGTTCTGCGTTTTGCCCGTAGCTTTATCCTTGGCTGAAACGTGAAGAATTCCGTTTGCATCGATATCGAATGTTACTTCGATTTGCGGAACGCCGCGCGGCGCAGGAGGAATTCCATCCAGCGTGAATTGTCCTACAGTACGGTTGTCTTTCGCCATCGAGCGTTCACCCTGCAACACGTGAATAGTTACAGCAGGCTGATTATCGGCTGCAGTTGAAAAGACTTCCGCCTTCTTGGTTGGAATAGTTGTATTTGCTTCGATCAGTTTGGTCATCACTCCACCATAAGTTTCGATTCCGAATGAAAGTGGGATAACGTCGAGCAGCAATACGTCTTTTACTTCTCCGGTTAATACACCACCCTGAATTGCCGCGCCTACTGCAACAACTTCATCAGGGTTCACACCTTTGCTTGGAGACTTACCGAAGAATTTTTCTACGGCAGCCTGAATAGCAGGGATACGTGTAGATCCTCCGACAAGAATGATATCATCAATATCTGAAGTACTTAGACCCGCATTTTTCAAAGCTGATCTGCAAGGCTCGATAGTGCGCTGAATCAGTGAATCAGCTAACTGCTCGAATTTTGCGCGGCTCAGATTTTTTACCAGGTGTTTTGGAATTCCATTCACCGGCATAATATAAGGAAGGTTAATTTCTGTTGAAGTTGTGCTTGACAACTCGATCTTTGCTTTTTCAGCAGATTCTTTCAAACG
>CBIHPU010000531.1:0-3090 GCA_966211935.1 uncultured bacterium
AGCCTTTAAGAAAATTCTTGGTCCTGCTAAAAAGCAGTAACACTTTCAAATTTTAAAAGTCAAAACCCTGGAGAAATTCCGGGGTTTTTTATTTGTGCTCCGGTTTTTTAATATTCGGGTTGAAAATTTTCTGTTCTCGATGAAACAATTGAGCCGCTATCAATATTAAAGCGTGATTGTTTTTATTCTCCGCTTGAATTAAACATTGTTCAGTCAGGGGTTCAAATGAGAATGGTTTATCCAGGAAGTGATGAGAGAAAGGGCAAAGTCGATTTACTTATTATCACCCGGACCGTAACGCTCCAAAAAGAACTGGTAATAATCATCCAGCTTTTTCTGTTGCACAAACTTTTGAAAATTTTCCTGCGTAGCAACAAAATAAGTACACTTGTTTTTAGGCAGAGCTGCCCCGTCAAACGGTTCGTTGTTTTCTTCCAGTCCCTCAAAATAAATCATTGCTTCATCTTTTCCACTGAATTCTTTTACATAGATGAGTGTTTGTTCGGCTGTATACTGAAATGATGTTACTGTAAGTGTTCTGTTGCTGAAATATTTTGTATTGTAATCCGCCAGTTTAGCCGAAAATGAATTTATGCCAAGAAAATCTTTCGGCAATAAACAAACCCAATAGTGCGTAGCGGAATCTTTCTCTGTAAAAAGGCTGACAGCCTGTGTAGCTCCGCCGCCCTTCAATCCTTTTTGCTCAGTGATGAAATTCATCAGTTCCTGCGCCCTTTCTTTCACCGGCTGATCACTTGCATATTTTGAAATAACCGAAGTAAGCGCTGTTTGCATACTGTCCATTCCATAGAGTTTTCCTATACTCATTGCGCGCAACAATGCAAATCGTCCCGCAAAATCGTTCTTCCCAAATTTTTTCAACGCTTCGTTTGTACGCTCCAGTACCTGTTGCGCTTTGTTGCCATTATACAAATCATATGTTTCTGTATAATATTGCTCAACCTCACTCTTTTTGGCCAGCATCGTACTCTGATAATCCGGATCCTTTAGAATTTTGGTGTAATCACTCTCCGGGTATTTAGTGAGCAGTTTGTTTTTATAATTATCAGCCGCCGCAGCATTTTTATCCTGGTTACTCATGCGATATCCCTGATACCAGGTGTTCGCTTCGTATTTATTTCCCGGAAATCTCCTGTTCATTTCATCAAACGCCGCAATAGCCTTGCTCCGGTTGTTCAACGCCTCTCTGTATATTGATCCTAACTGGTAAAACGCTTCCAGTATCCGCTCATTCGATGCTGCGATCTTTTCTTCTGTTAAAGGCAAGGCCTGCAGATAATATTCTTTTCTTTTTTTATCGTTTTCCTTCGGAATAGCAGCAGCTACTCCTGAAGTATCTTCCACTTCATCCGTCTCCAGCGACAATGATTCCGCGGAGCTTTGCTTGTTGCTTCTTCTCCAGTTGTCTTCCAGTTTCCTGTTACCAAACTTTTTTACAAACTCATTTACTCCGAAGGCTTTGGTTTGCGGATTATAGAAATACCATTCACCGCCGTTCAATGTGGGCGCTGTAGTAACCGTTTGCGTACCCAGACCCAATCCCTCGTTCTGACTCTTCAGCAATTCAAGCTCTTCCTTTTTCCGCACTTCATCTTCTTCAACCTGTTTGATGAGTTTAGCAATTACCGAGTTTCTCAGATTAGAGTCTGCCGCCATTTTCTGCAGGCTGTCTTCTTCATGAATAATGTTGAGGTTGCTGATAAGCGCGCTAAGATTTTTTTGTTTATTGATGATGTTGTCATAATCCGGATGATTTTTATCCAACACGGCTACCGCGCTGTCATAATAGGCTCCGGCGTTAACGTAAGCAGTTTTTTCGAATGAATTATCAGCAAGCTTAAGATATGATAATGCTTTCTGGTTATTGTTGCTTACGCTGGTTTGAGCCGATTTTTTGTAATACACCATCGCCTGGTCAATATGGCTTTCTTTCTCTTCCAGCTCGCCCAATGTATAATAAATCACATCCAGGAATTCTTTGTTCTTAGCGTCCTTTGCCATCTTAAGTAACTCCTGCTTCACGCTTTTCACTTTCTGATCTTTGCTGTCATACAGGCGTGCGCGTTTAATGCGTGCGTTAAAGGTCATTTCGTAATCCGGTTTCAGCGCTATGACCTTGTTGTAATGTTTGATGGCTAATTTATTTTCCTTCGCTGCTTCGTAGATCTGGGCCAGCACAAATGTGAAACGCGCTTTTTTCTTTTTATTTTTTGTGAGGGAGATCGTTGTTTCCAGCTCTTTCGCAGCTTCTTCGTAAAGACCTTGTTTTATGTAAAATTCCGCTATAAGAGAAGAAAGTTCCTTCTTATATTCTTTCGGCATGTTCTTATCGTTCTTTAGTGCCGCAATAAGTGGTTCCGATTGAGAGAGTGTACCGATTTCATTGTAAGAACGTATCAGCCAAAGTTTGGCTTCATAACGCTGTTTGCTTTTGTATGACTTGGATACATAATCGAAAATTTCAATTCCTGAAAAAAACTCACGCTTGTAAAAATGAGCTTGTCCTACCACCAGCCAGTTGTCATCTATCCACCTCACCGCGCCGTAAACTTCTTTTTTTGTCTTCTTGTCAATAATGGCGTGACGCTGAATTACCAGTGATGATTTTTTGATGGCCCTGTCCATTTCAGGGAAAATGGTTTTTGAACTTTCATTATTCGGGTAAATGAATAATGGGAGAATTTTTGAATAGTCGTCTTTGTAACTTTCTTCAATTTTAAAAACTCCGTCTTTTATACTTTCAGTTGCCCAGTAATAACCGTTATAACGTGAAGTAATATTGTGATAGGTCCGTGTAACTACTGTGTTCCTTTTGTTTGTACAGGCAGCAATCAAAAGGATCGACACAAGAAGGGAAGAAAAATATGCAGTACTCTTTCTCATTTAATTCGTTCGGGACGTTCCGGGACGCTTATTTCCCAATGAAAAAAGCGATCCAGCTTCTATAACGCCGGAACGGTAAATTTAGTATTAAAAAACGTAAAAATAAGGGCGGAAAAAATGCTTTCGATCTTATTTTCTCCTGTAAAAGGTAAATTTTATCGATCTTTATGATTCTGTGCTGAGAAT
>CBIHPU010000532.1:0-3075 GCA_966211935.1 uncultured bacterium
ACTCCTCCCGCAACATAGATCCAGATCACTTGTGTCTTCATATCAAAATGCATGTTGTTTACCATGTAATCGCTGATGTTCGGAATAATTCCGAAATGCGCCATTACCAAAGAGAATGAAAAGAGCAACGCACGCAGTTCGTTTGGGTTTTTAAAAATAGATCTGTACAAATTCAGTTTTGTTTCTGAAGATTCCTGCAAATGAAATGTAACAGGAGGTACAATAAAATAAATTGCGGCAGCTACAAATACGCCGATTCCGCACACAAGAAAAAACGGGACGTTCCAGCTATAAGTCTCACTTAAAAAAATCCCTAAAGGAACACCTGCCACTGCAGCCAATGAAAATCCGGACATAAGAATTCCCATTCCTCTCGCTCTTCTTTCCAACGGAATGATATCCCCTACAATACTTAAAATGACTGCGCCTGCAACTCCGCCAAACAATCCTGTGAAAATTCTTGACGCCAATAAATATTCATAGGTTGTACTTAACGCGCAGGCCAGCGTTCCGACAAGAAATCCGATATATAAAACAAACAAAACTTTCTTGCGATCAAATTTATCCATCCAGAAAGTGGCAATTATCGCAGAAACAAACGCCGCGATTCCATAACTGCCGACAATAAAATTGAATTCTCGACTGGTAATATCGAAAGTGTTTTTCAGGTTTGGCCCCATCGGCATCATCACCATCGCATCAAGAATGTGCGTGAACTGAACGAGCGCGAGCGTGAAGAGTATCTTTAACTCATACTTCTTCATACTTCTTCTCTCCTTTGTATAATTCTATAACAGTTATCTCGGGCCAGATTCCCAGTCTTCCGTTATATCCGATAAAACCAAGACCACGATTTACATACAGCACCTGGTTCTCTTTGTGATACATTCCCGCCCACTGCGGATAAATATATTTTACCGGGCTCCATTTGAAACCTGGAATTTCTATTCCGAACTGCATGCCATGCGTGTGTCCGGAAAGTGTCAGGTCAATGTCTTTGAATTCTTTATTTACAACAGCGTCCCAATGCGATGGTGAATGTGAAAGTAAAATTTTGAACGGAACATCTTCCATTCCGTTTACTGCTTTCTGCAGATCTCCATATTGGGAAAATCCTCTTCTCGCATCCCAGTTCTCCACGCCAACCAAACCTATGCGCTGTCCGTTTCTTTCAATGTAACGATGTTCATTCATCATCAAATTCCATCCGGCTTTTTTGTGAACCATTTTAAGTAACTCCTGCGCCTCTTTCTTTTTTCCTTCATCTTCAGGATCGCGGAAATAATAATCTGCGTAATCATGATTTCCAAAAATTGAATACACGCCGTTAGGAGATTTCAGCATTTTAAAAACAGATTCAAATCCTTCTGTTTCTGTATGAAGATCGTTAACAAGATCGCCGGTAAAAAATATTACGTCAGGTTTCTGATCCAGAATTTTATTGAAAGCGGTAATCAACGGACGTGGTGTCATGAAACTTCCGGTGTGAATATCTGAGATTTGCGCGATCTTAAAGCCGTTGAATTCTTCAGGGAGATTGGGATAAGTGAGTTTTACACGACGAACGCGGTAATCATATCCGCCTTTTAAAAATCCATAAAACAATCCTGCTGCAGGAATTGCTGCAGCGCCAACTGCTAAATAAGAAAAGAATTTTAAGCGGGTGATCTTTGCAGCTCCATCATCAACAAGTTCAGGTTTTGAAAAAACTTTCACGTAAGCCCAGCGAAAAAACCTGATGATATCGTCTGGCAATAAAGGAAGTATTCCTATTAGCTGACTGAGAAACACTACCAGCATGAAAGTACTGAAAGTTACCTTCAATGGCTTTGGCCAGAACTGAAATGAATAAAAAATGGAAATGAATGTGACAAGCAGAATGATGCCGGCAATTGAAAAATAAGAATAGCGGATAATGTTCCTTTTTACCTCAGAATAATCCTTGATAATAGTAGCGACAGCCTGATAAAAATACCACTGCACAAAAAGGATCACAAGGAACATGACAAGGCGGAATACAAACATACCAGGCGAAATTTGAGTGACAAAAATACATGAAAAAGCGGAGGTACAGCTTTAAAGTCGGCAAACAGATAACGATGGCGGTAAATGGTAAAATCAATTAATGTTAATGATTGTGCGATGCTTTAAAATAAGAGGCAACAATCTTACATTTATAGCAATTTTCCGGACCCATGCGAAGAATATTATCTCCACTTTTTTTCTTATGTGCTATAACTATTGGTTTCTCACAGACTCCCTCCGCGAAACCAATTGCGAAGAGTAACACTAAACCAAAGGTTAGCAAGCCCGCGCCAGTGATGAATGATTTCGCGGTGTTGCTTCACGAAGAAACGTTGAACAAAGTGTTTGACGCCATTGGAGAGATAAGCGGAACGAATGATTATTCTGTTCTTCTGATAAAAGGGAAATATCACTGGACAGTTGTAAATCCAAGTATAAATCTTAAGCCGGACAGTTCAGATTTTACCTGCGACGCGATTGTAAAGGTTGGTCCATTTGAATATAAAACTCCTGTAAAAGGAAGAGTGAAGATCTGGTTTAACAATGACAGTAACATGATCAATGTAAAGATCAGCAGTGCGATATTTGAGTTGTACACAGAAGTGTTCGGAAAAAAATTCCATATAAAAGATATTGAATTGGCGGAATATTTTACTGAGCCGTTCCAGTTTGAGGGACCGAAATCCATGGCGACAGATTTTTCTTTCATGACACCGGACAGTGTAATGAAAAAAGTATATATGAAACCCTGCGATTGCGCGATGGAGCTGAGATGGAAAGAAATTATTACTCGCTGCGAAGTTGCGGTGAGCAATCAGCCTTTTCCGGTTGGTGATCCAACTGGTGTTCCGCCACCTGCGCCGCCAGTTCCAGCTGTTGATACAACGAAGAAGGAGGAATTAAAGAAGTAGAATTTTTACTTTTAACCCCAGAGAGACTGAGTTGAAAACATAACGGAAGTTCACGGAGAATAATTTTTACCCAAAGATTTTCTGGTCGGCTCAGATCCGATAGCTATCGGATCGTGATTCGTAAATTCGTAATCCCGAT
>CBIHPU010000533.1:0-3063 GCA_966211935.1 uncultured bacterium
GTGATGTACTTTTTTTTGGAAAAGGTTGAGGCGGGAAGATAGATGCCAAGCAGAAAAGCGTAGAGGGACTGATAACCCCATCCGAGCAGTGCGAAATTCGCGTGTGCGCCCTGAAAGCCTTTGTAGTTAAACCATTTTAATTCTTCTACGAAAGCGAAACGCATCAAGGCGCCAATAATCGCGGCAGCGAGCAGGTTTAATAACGCAACGCGAAACCAGCGGCTGAAATCTTCGTGTTTTAGTTCCTGGGTTATGGACATTAATTACAAATCCTTCCTGTTGAAAATTCTTAGAGAGAGTAATAACGGTCCAACTATCCATAATCCCAACACTCCCGATGAAAAAATTGTTCCGGTAAGGCTGTTGAAAATGTCCCTGTAAATTGCTCCGGTATATCCCATTAGCGCCGCGGTATCAAGTTGCATCAGGATAGTTACCCTTACAAGGTCAACAGGATTTAATGATGTAACCAGCAGCATGAATTTTTCGAGCGGGTATTCGCTGAAAGCAAAAAGAATGATCAGGATAATTCCATCATAAATAACGGAAAAGAAAAACCATAGCAACAGGGAAATTCCAATTCCTCTCGCTTTGTCTTTTGCAATTACAGAACTCAGCAGCGCCAGTGAAACAAAAATAAAAGTAAGCACTATTCCGGCCACCATTAAATACGCGGCGATACTGCCCTGTCCGTACATCAGCAATGGAACACCCATTCCAACGGCGAATGCAAATGCGAAAGACAAGCTTACTCCAAGGTATTCGCTGATGAGTATCAGTGAACGTTTAATTGGCTGGGAAACCATCAACTCAATGAATTCGGCTGAATTGTAAAAATGAATTGTTGCAAATACGATGGAAATGAGAGGAACAATAAGCAAAACAATATTCAGCAAACTCAGGATTGATTTTGAGCTGTCTCCCTCGAGATTTATTAGCGCTATGGATACAAGACAAATAAACGCTCCATATCCGACAACAAATTTGTTGCGGAGTATATCCAGCATTACATATTTTGCGATTTTATACATACTGCGCTTTTCTTGATGGTGAATGTTGTTGATTATTCCGGGTCATAATGTTTACAATTGCTTTGTTCAGGCTGCTCTCACCCGTTTCTAATTTCAGTAGTTCAAGTTCTTTAATGAATTCTATGTGCCCTTCAAATAAATACATTACATGTGAAGACACTTCTTCCACGTCGCTGATAATATGCGATGAAACAAGAATCACTTTTTCTTTTGCACGTTCTTTAATGATCTTTTGTTTTAGAATTTCAGAAGAAACAGGATCGAGTCCTGTTGTAGGTTCATCCAGGATCATCATTTTTGGATTGAACAGAAACGCAAGCGCAGCACTTACTTTTTGTTTTGTTCCGCCGGAAAGTGTGCCAATACGCTTGTCGTAAATATTATTTAACTCATAAGCCTCCACCAACTCATGATCCAGCGCCTTTTCTTTCATTCCCCTTACATCTGTCATCATCTCAAAAAGTTCTTTCACTTTTATTCTGCCGGGAAAATTTGCCGCTTGGGGCATGTAACCGATATTCTGTCGATAATGCCAGTCTCTGGCAGTGTCTTTTCCATCAAAAAGTATAATTCCTTTATCCGGCTTTACCATGCCGAGAATGCTTTTTATCAGAGTGGTTTTGCCTGATCCGTTCGGACCCATGAGCGCCACTGTTTGCCCTTCCGTTATGGAAAAGGAAACTTGTTTCAGCACGTGCTGCTTACCGAAACTTTTGTCAAGGTTTTCTACTTGAATCATAGGTCAAATTTTTTCATTGAAGGAACATTATCCTTAATACCCTCCGGAACCAGTTGCGGCAGCACTTTTTCGCTTTGGTTAATCAGATCGAGAATAAAACTATGCAAAAAATAAGATGTAGTCGGATTTTTTTCTACCAGCATCGTTGAAAGACTCACCGGGTAATACGGCACATCTCCGTTTTTGTCTTTGTTGAGATCGTATCCGTCATATTTATCCCAGTAGTTCCCGTCATATGAGTTTACCGTTATGGCGCCTTGTGTGTTGGATGCCATATCAAAAGTGTTTCCGATAAAATTATTTCCTGTTATTGTAACGTCATCGCAGCTTGAGGTGAGGCGAAGGGCCCAGCCATTTTTTAAAAAACTGTTTCCCGTAATTACCACACGACTTATGCTTTCCGCGTAGATGCCCGTTGTGTTACCTTTAAATATATTGTTTTTAATTTCACTGTCCCGTATGTCTTTCAAAAGAATTGCATATGCGCCGGAACCCCAGTTCATTTCAAAAGTGTTGTTTTTCATATGAACTCCTTTCGTATACATCACTGCAACACCGGCTCCGTTGTTGCGGAAGATATTATTTTCATATGTATCATTATCTGAAAACATGAAATGCAATCCGTACCTGATGTTTTTTTCGCTGATGTTTGACAGGATGTTCGATTGCGTTACAAATTCGAAATAAATTCCATCACGGTGACCGCGGGATTCATTATTCGAAATGGTGATGTTGTCACACTTCCATAAATGGATTCCATTCGCAGATTCCTGTTCGGTTACTCCGGCACCCTGAATTTTATTTTTCGAAATGGTGCAATACGAGCTTTTAGCGAGATAGATTCCAAAATAATTTCCGTGAAGCGTATTGCCGGAAATAGTAACGTGCTTTACGTTTCTGAGTTTAATCGCGGCAAGATCATTAAGAGAACTTCTTCCGCAGTTAATTAATTTAAGTCCTGTTACGCTTACGTGATCGGAAGTAATAAGCAGGATTTCTGTTTTTTTTCCTCCGTCAAGAACCGGAAGACCTACACCAACAAGGTGTACTTTTTTTTGAACTGTAATTGTTCCTTCGGAATAAGTGCCAGCGTGAATCAGGATGGAGTCTCCATCGGCCGCAACAGCAAGTGCGGAGCCAATGGTTTTGTGATTGAATTGCTTTCCAACTTTAATCGACTTTGCACTCAGGGAAGAAAAAGAACAGAAAAAAAAGAACAGGATTGTAAAAGTTGTACCAGACTTTTTCATAAATCATTCTGTGTTTTGAACTTCTGCCCACTTTAGTTTTTCA